>JAFTTD010000380.1 GCA_017466965.1 Bacteroidaceae bacterium | reverse complement strand
TATTTTTAAAAGAATAACTATATTTCGTCCTATACAAATTCATAATAAACTTCTTCAAGTGTTGTAACCACTTCGCCCAGCTTAGTCATAGCCTCAACATTGAGCTTAGCCTCAGCATTTACTGCATTAAGCGCCATGAGAGCATTATACATAGTTTCATAATCCACACCAATAGCATCCTGTGCTCCCTCAACAGCACCCTGAACCTTCAAAGCCACAACCTCAGTCATCATATCTATGTTGTTTTCAAGATATGTGTTAACCTGCTCAAGTGTACTTTCAAGGATTGAAGCGATAGCCTCATCACTCTTTCCTTCATAAATGAGCTTGAAGTTTGCCCAAAGCACCCAGTGTACAGACTGTCCGTGTGAAGTAAGACCAATCTTCATTACGCCATCTTCACCAACGATACCATAGCACTTCTGCTCATAACGGCCGTATGCGAATGCGTACGATGCACCGTCAACTGAATTTGGAACCCATCCGTAACCTGCTACATTATAGTCGTTAGGCCAACCGCCACCGCCATCACCAATCATACAATTAACCTTATCTTCAGCCAAATCTTCAGGCATAGCGTCCTTAACGATATTCTGTACCGGAGTTTCAAAATCATTCATGAAGAGGTAAACCTTTGGTTCTTCGTCACCATAGTAAGAACCGTTTCCTGCAGGACGTTCGAACGCCTGAACAGAGATTGAATAGATACCAGGAGTAACATTGTTCACTGTCTGACTTACTTCCACTGTAGAACCATCGTCCGCACCGTAAACTTCAACTACCTTGCAGATGTCAAGACCGCCTGTGTTGTATGTACCGCTGCCTCTTGTCCATCCTGTCCATCCTTCCTTGAACGAAGGGTTAACAAGGAGGTGAGAAACGTTGCTGCCCTCACGCATACCGTTCTTGATAGCAGACTGGAACCATCTGTCCACATTTGCAACTTCTTCAAGAAGCTGTTCTGTAGTAAGCTCAAGGTTTTCTGCGATATAAATAGCACCGCCGTTAGGATAGTTCTCGCCTGGAGCAGACTCGTCCATGAGGTAGTCTGTCATGTAATATACAGAATCTCCGTCAAGGTCGTCATTCTCTGCAAAATAAGCGTCAACTTCTGCCACTTTCTCCTGCCACTCCTGCCAAGCGATGATATTTGCCTGAAGAGCTTCTACTGCAGGGTTAATAGCCTTGATAGCATCAGGGATAAGGTTACGGTCTGTGCATGTAAGAGCAGTCTCAATAGCCTGTTCTGCAGCTGTCTTATATGACTCTGTATAAGCACTTTCACCGATGATAGCATCTATATCAGGTACGTTTTCAAGAACCTGGTCTCTCCAAGCCATGTATGCCTCGTCTGAGTTTCCATAGTAAAGGAGCGTGAAGTCGTCAACGATACACCAGTCTGTATCAATGTGTGAGTTCTTCACTACGCCAATACGAAGTGTATTGTCTGTTACAGGAATAAGCACGCTTACATCACTTACATAACCTGCTTCCTTGAATGCAGTGAAGTCAGCCATTGTGTTAGGAACGAAGAATCCATGGCCATTGTCTGCACCGCCTACTACATTGCCTTCTGTTCCTGCTGCAGAAAGTGAAGGGATGTTAGTATAGAGCGAGTCTGAAGCAGAACGCGCATAGAGCTTAGCATGGCGATAGTTAACATTGTCCTTTGTATCCCAGTCGTTAGAGATTGAACCTGCACGATAGAAGCCTTTCACGCTTACCTTGTAGATTCCGAGAGGAAGACCTGCAAGGTCCTGATAAGTATTGAAACTTGACTTGTTGTAATGCTCAGCGCAAGTAGATGTTGTTCCGCCAGCAGCGAAAGCAGTACCGCTCCAGCCCTTGAAGTCACCGATAACATCGAATGTAGCATTCTCAATAGCGGCACTCATGTCCTTAGGGTCTGTTGGACTTGCCTCGTTTGCCTGAATGTCAAGAATAACCTGCTTAACGATGTCCTTTGCAGCCTGAAGTTCTTCCAATGTGCTTGCAGTGTTGTTATATACTGCTTCTGCAGCAGAGAAATCACCTGTTGGATATGCAGCCTTGCTCTCGTCAATGAAAGCCTTGAGGCTCATAGCAGCAGCATAAAGAGCATACTGGTTCATGTCGATAGATTCGAATTCCTCCTTTGACACGAACTTCCAGTTATAACCGATATTCTCGCTTGCATATCCTTCAAGAACAGCAGGAAGATCTGCGTTTGCAAGATCAACGCCAAGACGTTCGCCACCCTTAACAACGTGCAATGTGTCGAAGAACACTTCGTCAGCAAGCTCCCAAGCCTTTGGAGATACGCTGATGCTGTAACAGCCTTCATCGTTCTTAGTGACGTTCCAGAAGAAGTTCACATTGTTGTCTGCATTTGCGTTACGGTCTGTCCAGATTGTAACAAAGTCATACAAGTCGAACCATACTTCGTCCCAACGAGGTTTTGTAATATGGCTGCTGTAGTTTTGGAAAAGAAGAGTAGTGTTGTCCCATTCTTCCATGAATTCAATTGCGTCCTTTGTGCCTGTAGCTAAATCGTACAAAGCAGGCTGGAACACTACGAGGTCGCAACCTTCAGTTGCCACACCGGCGCGAGAGCCCCAATATGGGCCTGAGCCTTCACCTAAACCGCGGAAGAACGCAGCAGCTTCAACATTGTAGAGATAAAGAGTATCTCCTACAACGAAATCAGTGCCCTTAACTTCCGGCTTTGTCCATTGTGCGAACATGCCTACACTTGCAAGCATTGCAACGCATAAAGTTAGTAATCTGTGTTTCATGTGATTTGATTTTGAAAAGTTAAGTTAATGAATAATATGAATATTTTGTTATTTTCTTATTTGCCACACCAATGTTTTCTTAATCAGACTAAGGTTTTTGACGAATACATTCCCAAGTTATTTTTTCTGAAAATAACTAAAAAGAATATAAATGAATTGTGAAAAACGAGCAAAAAAAATACTATGCAAAAAAGCCCCTAGCACTATTTTTTTACTTTTTGATTAATCTCAGCCTATTATTTCTTCACAAATCGTCGGACAATCGTTCCGGTATTTCCTTTTTGGGCACAATTCCCAATTGTTTAAGATTTTGCAGACGGCGTACAATGTTTCCACGCCCCACATGGAGCTGCGACATAGCCTGAACATAGCTTTTCTGCGCCACCGCAAGAGCGTCCTCCACCTTAGTGAAGGTCTCCACGAAAGTCACGAACTTGTCATACAATTCAGAACTCTGCTTAATGATGTTCTCAATATTGCGGCTTTGGCGTTCGCTCTGCCATAAGTTGTAAATCAGCTGCAGCGCCATCATCAGATTTGTAGGATTAATGACCAGAACGCCTTTTTTGAACGCATATTGCCCAAGCTGAGGGTCGGAGCGCAAGGCTAGAATATAGCTTCCCTCGTTAGGAATGAACATGAGCACATGTGAAATTGTGTTCTCTACAAGTTTGTCATAATGCTTTGCAGCCAGTTCGTCTATATGGCGACGCACAGATGCAAGATTTTCTTTTTCATAGCGCACAAGTTCCTCCTCTGTTTTGGCACCAACATAATTGACATAACCAGTGAGTGAAACTTTAGAATCAATAACAACATTCTTGTTGCCAGGACATCTTACCACCACATCCGGGCGCAAATTTCTGCCCTGCTCGTCCTTCACATTACTCTGAACTTCAAACTCATGGCCTTTCCTCAGCCCGCTCTCCTCCAATATGTGTTCCAGAAGCTGTTCGCCCCAATCACCCTGAACTTTACCTTTGTCTTTCAAGGCATTAGCCAATTCCTCTGCACCCTTCCCTATCATCATGGTCTGCTGCGCCAACCCTTCTATAGCCTTTTCAACAGAAGCCTTCTGTTCAGCCCCATTAATTCTGACATCAACTATAGCCTTCTGTACTTTTGCCATTTCTTCACGGACAGGAGCCACCAACCCCGCCATCTGCTCTGCATTATAGCGTTTCAGTTCTTCCGTATTGCCACGCAATGCTTCTGAAGCTATTTCACTGAAATTACTGCGCATACTCTTCAGAGCCTCAGAATGATTAGATTTGATTTCATCTATTAACCTTCTGCAGTTTTCACGCTCCGTCTGCAACAGTTCCTTAAGCGAATTATTCTCCGCATTACATCTGGCTATAGCCTTGTCTTTTGCCACACTTTCATTTCTTACCAATTCAAGCTGTTGCGCCATCCTGTCGCTGTTGCGTTGCAAATCCTCTTTCAGCCCCTTCAAAGTAGCCACTTCGCCTTTACGAGCAAAATAACCAGCAATAACGCCAACCGTCAATGCCACTAATACGTATATTACAATCATATCTCCAACATTTTTCAATAAACTCTGTTACGATTATTCAAATCCAACCAATTCGTTTCTCATGCAATATTCGTAAAAAAAGGCGAAAAGCCCAAATCAGCAAGAGCAAAAAAAAGGAGTTCATTCATTAAAAATCCAAACAAAAGTAGTAACAAAGACAACATAAACGAGCCTGCGTTTAAATGCAAACGAGCCCTCATTTAAATACAAACGAGCCTGCATTTCTAATTTCTGAGCATCATTTTCATTTGAGGTTGTTAGGTTATGAGGTTATAAGGTTTTAAGGTAGGCAATAACGTCCAATGGTATCGTCTGAACTCCTGAACTCCTGAACTTCTGAACTCCATTGTTATGAGGTTATAAGGTAGGCTATCATAATTCATAATTAAACACTTAACTCCTTAACTTTCCCCTCAAAACCGCCTATATTTATAAAATAGGTGTATCACAACAACAAAAAAAATAAATATTATTACAATCTTTTTTGATTCTTTGAGAAAAAATACATATTTTTGCACATTAAAAAGAATTAAAATAGAATATATTATTTTATCATAAAACATTTATAATCATGAAAATTTCTACAAAAGCATTGCTTGGACTGTCAATGTTGCTTGCTCCTATAGCAGTAAACGCACAGACTGACAGTTCAGAAAAAGGCAAGAATTTCTTCCCTTATGGCTACGTTCAAGTACAGGGAGGCGCACAAAAATTGTTCACTCCTGGTTGTTTCGAGCACCTTCTTTCTCCATCTTTAGGAGTGAATTTAGGATACAACTTCAGTTCTGTAGTTGGTGCACGTATCGGTGTTACAGGAGCAAACCTTCACACTATCTGTGAGAAGATAGGCGAAAAGGACATGAAATACATCAACACAAATGTTGACTTGCTCCTGAATCTTTCAAACCTATTCTCAAAGAACAGAAACAACCGTTTCAACGTTTACCTCCTCGGTGGTGTCGGCTTGAACTACTCATGGGACAAAGATTGGGCACCAAGCAATCTTGACGAAATATGGGGACACAACTTCCGCGTAGGTGCAATAGCTGAATATAAATTGGCTAAGGCTCTCAGCGTTTCATTGGAAGCTGACCTTGACAACATGTCAGACAAATTCAACGGCAAGCTGAGCAATTCAGACGACTGGATGGGTTCATTGAAGGTAGGTCTTGCTTATAACTTTGGTTATTCAAAGACTCCAGACTATGTTGAGCCAGTTCCAGCTAAGCCTCTCTCACTCTACGAGCAGATGCAGCAGGGTGTTCAGAGCCGTATCAACAACTGGATGAAGCGCCTTGAAGGCGAGTCAAAGGAAGCATACCAGCTCCGTACAAACTCTGACTCTATCGCTTCTCTCCGTCTTCAGTTCGAGAAAGAAGTTTCTACAGAAATGGCAGGTAACAAAATCGGCGAATCACAGGTTACACTCGGAAAGTACAACACAGGCAAGGAACTCCTCACTGTCGATTTCAACACAATGCCTTCAATCACACTCAACGTGCCTAAGGAAGACGTAAGCGCATTCAAGACTGCAGACGACATTAAGTTCAGCAACACAGTATATGGACTTAATAAGAACGACAAGTTCGAAGTGCTCTATACAGAGGTCCTCAACGGCAACAACTCAAAGACATACGTTTATAACAACCTTGCAGGAAAGGATGTTGAACTTGCAAGTTCTTCAGAAGGATTCCTTCCACTTTCAGTTGTTCATGAGAACATCGCTAACAGCATGAGACTTGAGAAGATTAAGACTGACGCTGTTCAGAAGGCTATGGATGACGACATCCTCTCTGAAAACACAACTATATCTGTTTCAACTGAGGCTATACCAGCTGCTAACAACAAGATTGACTACAAGATCAGCTACAAATACACTGTTAAGGACGGATTCAGCGCAACAGACGACTTCGCTCCAGGTAAATACAACGCTGAAGGTTCAAAGGCTTCTGTAGCAATGATGAACATCATCAAGAAAGCATTTGAAACAGACTTCGCTCAGTATGTTAAGGCTGGCAAGGCTTGCAAGATTTCATTCACAGGAACAGCAGACGCAATGCCTATCCACGGCGTTATCAGCTACAACGGCAAGTATGGCGACATCAACGCTCAGGATGTGACAGTGAACGGAAAGAAGCAGAAGCTTACAGTTACAAAGAAGGACGGCATCACAAACAACGAGCAGCTCTCTCTTGTTCGTGCTGTCAGCGTTAAGGACTACATTTACAAGAACCTCAAAGGCTTGAACCAGATGAAGACTACTAACGAATACAACATTGAAGTTTCTCCAGAAGTTGGTTCAGAGCACCGCCGTGTGAAGGTTGACTTCCTCTTCTACGACGCATTCTAATAACAATCCATAAAACCGCTGCCGTCTTCTCACCCTTTAAGACGAGTGAGAAGACGGCATTCATTTAACAATACAAATACATATTTATACATTATTTATTTAAAGGGGACAACCACAACTCTAATTATAATAAGTAAATATCTATTTTATCATTTTATATCTATATCGGACATGAAACGTATAATCATAGCATTTTTTCTTGGACTTACAACTTATTACGCTTCCGCACAAGACATTACGACTTCGTCAGAGGAAATAACGGACAGTATCCGAATTTCTCCTGAAGACTCTATATTCAATGCGGCAGAAAACGGATTCCTTGAGTTCTTCAGAATGCAAACCAATCCTGCATCAGACAAGAACCTGATGTATAGCGGACTTATGGAAACATTCAAGAACTACTTCAAAAGCATAGAACCTGCTGATGAAACAAGGAAAGCTGCAATTAAAGAAAAAATACGCAAGATTCACCCATTCATGGAAGAAGCAGGAATACACTATTCGCAAGCCAATGACCAAAAGACTGCTTACGAATACATAAAGTGCTTCCTGAACATACCACACATGCCAATGTTCGCAGGAGAACGATTCATGAGAAGCTCCAACTATCCTACATTGGTTCTGTTTGCTGCAACAGAGGCATACAACGCCATGGAGCTGGAAGAAGCAGTAACATTCTTCCAGGAATATTTGGACCTTGGCGAGAAGCACAGACAGGAAACATGCTACTCATTCATGGCTCAGGCATTGGAATACCTTGAAGAGTATGACAGAGAAGAAAAAATTCTTGAAGAAGGCCTCATGAACTACCCAAACAACAACATGATGCTGCGTTTGGCTATAAACACATATTCAAGAAGCAACAACACGGCTAAAGCCAAAGAATATCTTGACAGAGCAATCGCTATCACTCCTAACGACCCGGAACTTCTGTTCAGAAAGGCAATCATATTTGATTCTGAAGGAATGTATCTTGACGCATTGAACATATACAACACATTACTACAGGCTGACCCTAACAGTTTGCAGCTTATCGAGAAACAAGCTCTGTGCTATTATAATATAGGTGGAACATTCATAAATGAAAGCAACCGCCTTGCAGAGAATCTGCCTAACGAGAAGAACAAGAGCGAAGCAGGCCAAAAGATAAAGGGACTGCGCGATGAAGCACATAAGAACCTTAATCTTGCTGTGCCTTTGTTAGAAAAAATTGCCGCTTCGGTCAAGAACAACACAAAATATCTTACTGCACTTGCTGACGCATACATGAACTTGGGCAACGAAAGTCAGGCTAACCGCGTAAAAGCACAGATGAACAATACAGATTTCACGCTCGCAAGTAGCGATACCCAAGATATGACCATCCCTAATTTCAATGAATGGGCTGTACCGCTTATCAACGAAGACATTGAAAAATGGGCAAAAAAAGACACATACGAAACTACAGAAGAATTTAAGAAACGCGTAAACTCAGAGTCACGCGCAGAACGAATTGTAGCAAAGCGCAAAACACTTGAAGAGGAATTTATAGCAAAATACGGTAACAGATATGACTTGAAGAACATTACACTTAAGCCATACGACGCCGACCACGAAACATACAAGATTCAGACAAAACAAGGTGACATCTACCTTCAGGTTCCAAGAGCCAACGATGAAGCAAGAAAGTTCCAGCAGCAGTGGCACAGCGTTACAACCGACAATCCGAAATTTGCCATTGACAAAGATGGAAAGATGGTGCTGTCTGAAGTAATATTCACACTTGGTAATGGTTCGTCATACATCTATGATGCAAGAAAAGACCTGAGCTACGGACAAGCAAAAGTTACTGTGCAGTTCGATGATGTTGAAGCAGGCGACATTGCATCGCTTGGAGGACTTATCAACAAAGGCGGAAAAGATGTGACTACAACTGTCGTAGTTGGAGAATCTGACGTTGACCTGAAAATACCTGAAACAAGCAGAGTCAACGACAACACTTGCGCACTTATCATTTGCAATGAAGACTACAAGAACACAGGAGCTGTTGCATACGCAAAGAATGACGGTAGCTCATTCTTCAACTATTGCATTAAAGCACTCGGTATTCCTGGCACTAATATATTTATGCAGGAAAACGCATCATTCGGTGACATGGCGGCCAAAATAGACATGGTGAAGAACTTTATTGCATCACGTGCCGGTGAAGCAAGAGTCATCGTTTACTACTCAGGTCATGGACTTCCAGACCAGAATACAGGTGAAGCTTATTTATTGCCAGTTGACGCATACCCTAAGTCTCTTAGCACATGTTACAAACTATCTAATCTTTATGCACAACTTGGCGAACTCCCATCAAAATCGGTTACAGTGTTCATTGATGCCTGCTTTAGCGGTGCTCAAAGAGACGGAGATTTGATGGATACCGCTGCACGTGGTGTTGCTATCAAGGCAAAGAAGGAAGCTCCGAAAGGGAATATGGTAGTGTTCACAGCATGTACCGGAGATGAAACAGCATATCCATACGAAAACCAAAAGCACGGAATGTTCACATACTTCCTCTTAAAGAAACTTCAGGAAACAAAAGGACGTGCATCATACGAAGAACTTGCTGAATACATCACAAAAAATGTATCGCAGAACAGCCTTAAGATAAACAGCAAGCCTCAGAACCCAACTGTCACAAGTTCAGCAAATCTCGCAGGTGTATGGGAAAAATGGCAGCTTGATAGAGAAAAATAAAGAAAAAAGTTGATAGTTTTTCTGACAAAACAAATAATTATCTATATTTGCAACATCACAAAGACTGCGGGGATGATTGTTTTTTAGTCAGGGAATCAGATAATAACTATGTATAATCATTTAAATTTTAATTTTATGAAGAAACTTTTATTGGTTGCTGTAGCTGCATTTTTAGCAAGCACAACAACATTTGCACAGGAAAAGACTGCAAAGGAAATCTACAAAGAACGTAAAGAAATACTCAAGTATTCAGCAAAGCAGCTTGACGTAAAAGCGTCTAAGGATGCACGCAAGGAAGCTAAACGCCTTTCAAAAGAAGGTTGGAAAGCTATGCCAGGTGCTCTCCCATTGGAAAAGCAACTTGACCGCTCGTACAAAATGCAAAATGAATATACAGATGACTTATATCCAAAATTCATTCTTGGCTCAGCATCAAGCTCTGGTTCAAACTATGATGGAGCAAAAATAGAAGCTTCAAATCTCGCTATGCAAGACCTTGCTTCAAGAATACAGCAAGAAACAACTTCACTTATTGAGAGCAATGTCTCTAACGCACAACTTGGCGAAGGCGAAGCTGCTTCTGTAACAAAAACAGTTATGGCAAACAAAGCTCTCATTTCTCAGAGCATAGGCCGCACTCTAACAGTTGTAGAAGCTTACAGAGACCTCCCTGGCGGAAAGAAAGAAGTATTGGTGCGTCTTGCTTACAGCGGTGACCTTGCAAAGAAGCAAGTTAGAGATATGCTTACTAAAGAACTTATCAAAGAAGGCAAAGAGCTCAGCAAGGAACTTGACAACGTACTTTGGGTCAAATAATGAAATTTATTTATCATAATATGCGTAAAACATTAACATTGATAGCTTTAGCATTATCTTTGGCAGCTTTCTGCCAAAGAGAAGCTACTGTTGAAGGTGAATATACTTACAGGGGGTCTGAAAATGTCTCAGTAGCAGAAGCTAAACGAATAGCCTTGGAACGTGCCAAAATCCAGGCTATTGCTGAAGAATTTGGTACAATCGTGACTTCATCAACAGCAAGTGTTATTGTGAAGGAAAACGAAAAAACATCATCTAAAATAACTTCATACGGCGGAAGTGATGTAAAAGGGGAATGGATAGGTACACAAAAAGAAGAATTTTCTCAACCGGTCTTTGCTGACGGTATGATAATTATTACTGCAAGAGTTAAAGGATTGGCAAGAGAAATCATCAACGCACCTATTGAATTTGAAGCCAAAATCCTAAAGAATAATACTTCATTAAAATCTGAAGATGATCATTTCAACGCGGGTGATGATATTTTCTTACATTTTCAATCACCTAAAGACGGTTATCTTGCAGTATATCTCGTAGATGAAAGCGAAGCATTCTGTTTGCTCCCTTATCAAGGAGACCCCGATGGACAAATGCCTGTTGAACATGGAGAAGAATACATTTTCTTTTCTGAAGATAAGGCTCCAAAAGATTTAAAATCAATAACAGATGAATATGTTCTGACATGCAGCGGACAAACTGCAGATATGAACAAATTATATATCATCTATTCTCCAAAGCCATTTACAAAAGCAGTGGATCATCACATAAACGTCAAGGAAGGTTCTTTGGAGCTTCCGAGGGAACTTGACTTTGACAATTTTCAAAAATGGCTTTTTGAATGTCGTAAACGCGACAAGAAGATGAGTGTAGATACAAGAGAAATTATTATCTCACCAAAATAATAACAGCATAAGTCAAACGTTCTTATGCAAAATTAGAATCTGGAATTATGAGAAAGAGCATAATAATAGCAGCTTTTAGTCTTGTAGGATTTTTACAAACAGCTGTTGCACAGAAC
>JAFTTD010000379.1 GCA_017466965.1 Bacteroidaceae bacterium | reverse complement strand
TCTGCGGTAAGGTGACCAGAACGCTTGTCCTACGCTGATAGGATTCTCAATCACTTTAGTGATAACGGCATCCCATATAAGTCCGCTGTTGTCATAGTATAGTGCATTCTTGCCAATAACCAAGTCGCCTACATCGCCCACAGTTACTGCTGCTACAATTGTGAGCTTGCCCGGCTTGCTCTTAGTGGTGCAGTCGCAATACAAAAGGAACATGCCGCTTGATGGAGCCATAGCTGTGTGCTTGCCCATGTCTGAAACTTTCATACAGAGCTTGCATTCGCGTTGGTCTATTATGAGACTGCCGCTTTGGAACATGGCGCTCACATCCTTATTCTTCTTATAGAAGTCTTGGAACGTAACGAAGTTGCGCAACACACGGTAGAAGTCACGGTATATGTGCATGAACTTGTTCATTAGCTCAATGTTGTCTGCTTCCTCCTTCAACGCCATATCCTGAGCCACCAAGTCAAGCAGTGATTGCTTCTTGTTTTCTGCGATGATTTTCTTGATGCAGTCAATTCCTAATGCTCCTACTTCTGCCCCTTTGTTCGAAGTTTTCCAATTGCGGTATTCGGAAAACGATTCGCCAATCTTATTCCATGACTCTTCAGTCAGTGCTTTGCCTTCAGGCTTGACAATGCCGATGAGTGTTTCAAAACTCTTTGTCCATGCTGGATTTATGGCAGCGTCCAATGGTAGTTCTGCCTTGTCGTTAATGCGTGCAATTGGATATGAGGCTATCTCATCGGTTTTGCCTGTAAGATTGTCGGCGCTGATGCTCTCGATGAGTGACGCCTGTACGTCTAACTTAGCAGTACTCTCTGGCGAGAAAGAGGCGAGTCGGGTGCGAACAAAGTAGTCTTTCACCTTTGCGTCTAACGCGTCGTATGCCTCTATTGCCTTGTCTGTGTCTGTGCCGTATGGGGCGGCAACAGCTGCCTCGTTCCAAGCGTTATAATCGGCTATAGCCTGATAGAACTTCTCAATGATTTCGGTATTTATACCTTTTTCTCCACTGCGATCCGTCACGCTTCCCATGCAGGCAATGGCAGAGCCTATGGCAATCTTTTCCTCTGGGTTGTCGGTTGAATTCTCGGTGATAATTCCGTCACCGTTGAAACGAGTCTTGGCAAAAATGGCTGCAATGTCGGCTGTGTCAGCAAGTGTTATTACGGTGCCCTCCTTGCCCAAGTTCGCAAGAATCTGTTTGGCAGAGTTGTAAAGCTTCTTGCCGCACTCGTTCTCTTGGTTCAGCTGTTCAATGTCAATGTGGTCAGCGGCTTTCAGCAGGTCGTTGTTATTTCTGATCACGCTTGTTAACCATTTAGCCGTAGCCACAATGTCGTTGATTCTGATGCGTCCGTCACCATCTGTGTCAAGGTATTTCAGACTTTTCTCGTCAATCTCAAGACCTGTAGTAGGGCACGACAGGACTGTCCACATTTTTGGGTCTAATTCCTCCAGATGGGCAATGTCTTCACCTGTAGTTATCTTCACACGTGTAGAGCCACCGATATTTTCGAAGCTCCATTGATATTTTTTTGTTTTTGTCATATATGAAATTTATGTGTAAAATCAAATTGGATGTATTCTCTCTGATATAAGTGGAAATGTTTGCTTTTGGGTGAAACATTTTCATAAACCAAGCAAATATACGAATGATTTGCAAAACAAAATAAAATCAAAATAAAAATCTGCACTCGGACACCGTTTTTATACTACTTGCTTAAAAAAATCTTATTAGGATAAATTCTTTTTCAAGTAAGTTGTGCTTGTTGTCTTGTGCATACTTGGCTTATTCCTGTTCAAACGACATTCCTTATGTTGTAAAATTGTCTTCCTTTTTCTTGAGAAAAATATTGTCTGCACAGCAAAATAAGGAACAATTTGTTTCGCTTATTGGACTTTTTCTAATAAATTTGCTTCGCACTGTATAATGAAATCCTATTACTGACGATGGAATGAAGTTTTATAAATTCATACATTTGTGGAAGTCAGTAAAACAAATACAATAAGAATGCATGTCAAAGAATAAAACGGCTTATGTATGCAACAGTTGCGGATATGATTCGCCTAAATGGATTGGCAAATGTCCGTCGTGTGGAGAGTGGAATGCCTTCGTGGAACAGAAGGTAGGGAAGTCTGTCGTGATGGGGATGTCTGCAGGCACTGCACCCTCGAGTCCTGTTTCGATGAGCAGAATAAAGACTGAGGATGAGCCTCGGCTGAACCTGTTCGACGATGAACTGAACCGTGTTCTTGGTGGTGGCCTTGTACCTGGCTCTTTAGTGTTGCTCGGAGGCGACCCTGGAATAGGCAAATCTACCCTGGTGTTGCAAACGGCGCTCAGGCTCAAGGGGAGCAGAGTGCTGTATGTCAGCGGAGAAGAAAGCGCACGCCAGCTGAAGATGCGCGCCGATCGCATCTGCGAACAGGCTGATGGTAGTGTCGTTGAGCCGCTGTCAGACTGCCAGGTAGCTTGTGAAGCTATGATAGAAACAGTCTTCAAGCATATTGAAGCAGTGAAGCCCGACATTGTCATAATTGACTCAATACAGACAATGGCAACGGAAACTATTGACAGTTCGCCTGGGAGCGTGAGCCAAATACGCGAGTGTACTGCCATGATTCTGAAATATGCCAAGGAGAGCAATATTCCAGTAGTGCTGATAGGGCATATAAATAAGGAGGGTGGCATTGCCGGTCCGAAGATTCTTGAACACATGGTTGACACCGTTCTGCAGTTTGAGGGTGACAGACATTACATGTACCGCATTCTTCGAGCAGTAAAAAACAGATTTGGAAGTACGGCGGAACTGGGAATATACGAAATGGTTCATAATGGACTTCGGGCAGTGGCGAATCCGTCAGAACTGCTGCTGTCTGAGTCTTGCGACGGAGAGAGGCTTAGCGGGGTTTCTGTAGCCTCTGCTATTGAGGGAGTGCGCCCGCTGATGATAGAGACTCAGGCGCTTGTTAGCACAGCTGCTTATGGAACTCCGCAACGCTCTGCTACAGGTTTTGACTTACGCCGTCTGAACATGCTGCTTGCTGTGCTTGAGAAACGAGTAGGCTTCAAGTTGGCGCAGAAGGATGTGTATATAAATATTGCTGGAGGCATAAGGGTAACCGATCCGGCTATAGACCTAAGCGTTATCGCCTCCGTGCTTTCAAGCAATATAGATACTGGCATAGAGGGCGGAGTGTGTATGACGGGCGAAGTGGGACTGAGCGGTGAAATCAGACCTGTGAGTCGCATTCTGCAACGGATTGCAGAGGCTGAAAAGTTGGGATTCACAACAATCATAGTTCCGTATCTGAACATGAACGGAATTGATTTGAGCAAGTTCAAAATTAAAGTAAGGCCAGTTCGCAAGGTAGAGGAAGCATTGAGGGAACTGTTCGGGTGAATTCACAAACGGATTACGAGTGTGCAATTCATAAATAATTGTAAAACAGGATTATAAACATATTTTTTAAAGAATGTGCAATTATTTTTTGCGTAGTCATGAAAAAACAGTAATTTTGCATGAAATTATAAATAAAAGTTTTTTTAGGGTTATATTTTAAAGGAGGATATTGCGTTATGGCGATTTCAAAGACAAGGAATATGCTGGTTGACGTAGCTCGGCAGTTGTTTGCGAAAAGGGGGTTTGAGGGTACTACAATGAATGACATTGCGGTGGCTTCAAATAAGGGACGTCGCACATTATATACTTATTTCAAAAGTAAAGAAGAAGTGTATTATGCTGTCATTGAAACTGAACTGGAGCGTTTGTATGAAAGAATGGAAAGTGTGGCATCAAAGAATGTCCCACCGGAAGAGAAGTTCGTGCAGCTTATTTTTACTCACCTTGAAATTGTAAAGGAAGCCGTATATCGCAATGGAAACCTTAGAGCGGAATTTTTCCGTGACGTGTGGAGAGTGGAAGGAGTGAGGAAGACTTTTGACAAGAACGAAATAACTCTCATTCGCCGAATCATGAATGAAGGTGTTGACAAAGGTATATTTGATATAAAGAATGTAAAGTTGATGGCAGAGATAGCCCACTTCTGTCTGAAGGGGTGTGAGGTTCCATATATTTATGGCAGATATGCCGTGAAGAACAAGGAGGAACTTTTCCCTTATGTGAAGTATCTTGTACTTAAATCATTCGGAAGTGGCCAAAATAATATTTTTCATTAAATAAACGTTTTTTTTATGGGACTTTTAACAGGTAAGACAGCCCTTATTACAGGTGCTGCTCGTGGTATCGGAAAGGGTATTGCTTTGAAGTTTGCTGCTGAAGGCGCAAATATCGCTTTTACTGACTTGGTTATCGACGAGAACGGTAAGGCTACAGAAGCTGAGATTGCAGCTTTAGGTGTGAAGGTTCAAGGTTATGCTTCTAATGCAGCTGATTTTGCGCAGACTGAAGAAGTTGTTAATCAGGTAAAGGCTGATTTTGGATCGATAGATATTCTTGTGAACAATGCAGGTATAACAAAGGACGGTCTTATGCTTCGCATGACTGAAGCACAGTGGGATGCAGTTATTGCTGTAAACCTCAAGTCTGCATTCAACTTTATACATGCTTGTACTCCAACAATGATGCGTCAGCGTGGCGGTTCTATCATTAACATGGCATCTGTCGTAGGCGTTCATGGTAATGCAGGACAATGCAACTATGCAGCTTCAAAGGCTGGACTTATAGCTCTTGCTAAATCAATAGCACAGGAAATGGGAGCTAAGGGCATACGTGCTAATGCTATCGCTCCAGGATTTATTGAGACAGCTATGACAGCGGCTCTTCCTGATGATGTTCGTAAGGCATGGGCACAGAAGATTCCGCTCCGTCGTGCAGGTCAAGTTGAGGATATTGCTAATACGGCTGTGTTCTTGGCATCAGACCTCTCAAGCTATGTCACTGGTCAGGTGATAGAAGTTGACGGCGGTATGAATATGTAATAACAGAAATTTTGGGAGTTAATTCAGGAGTTGCAGGAGCTCAGAAGTTACAGATGAATACATAGGACGTAAACATCCTGTGGAGTCGTCTGAACTTCTGCAACTCCTGAAAAACAAATCCTTAATATCTTAAACTTACCATGACCGTTGTTTACGAAGATAATCATTTGATTATTGTCAATAAGTCGAGCTCGGAGATTGTTCAGGGCGACAAGACTGGTGACAAGCCTCTGTCGGAAACAGTCAAGGAATATATCAAGGAAGCGTATGCCAAACAAGGAAACGTCTTCCTTGGTGTTGTTCATAGACTTGACCGTCCTGTCAGCGGAATTGTGCTGTTTGCCCGTACAAGCAAAGCTCTTCCCCGATTGAACGACATGTTTCGCAAAGGAGAAGTACACAAGACTTATTGGGCTGTTGTAAAAGATTTGCCTCCTAAAATGCGAGGTACACTTGTGCATTGGATTGTGCGAAATGAAAAGCAGAACAAGTCGTATGCATACGAGCGTGAGGTGCCTGATTCAAAGAGAGCAGAACTTGATTACAGTGTCATAGCTCACAGTGAAAACTATTATTTGTTGGAAATAAATTTGAAAACAGGACGCCATCATCAGATTCGATGTCAGTTGGCGAAGATTGGATGCCCAATAAAGGGCGACCTGAAATACGGGGCAAAGCGCAGCAATGCAGACGGAAGCATTTCGCTTCATGCCCGCAGCATTGAATTTGTTCATCCTGTTTCAAAGAAGAATATATCTGCTGTGGCACCAGTTCCTGACGACAGCTTATGGCGAGGATTCAAATTTTACGAATAGCAAGTGATGTTATTATATTGTCATTATATTTTATAGCAGACAATAATAGCGGTTGTATTGATAGAAGTTCAAAATCAATGCAACCGCTATTGTTTTATAAGTATTTGTATTTTTATGTCATAAGCAAGTTAAGTGTTTTTTCTTGCTAAGTAATGAAGTATGCATGAATTCTTTTTCAAAAGATACTTTCTGCAAGCCTTCTTCAGCATTTCAGGAGTTACAGCCCTGTAATTCTCAACTTCATTGTCTATCATAGCTGCATCGCCATACATTTCAAAGTATGCAAGTTGAGCAGCACGGTGTTGATAGTCTGTTTTTTCCAACGAATCGTTAGCTTCATATTTGTTCTTTAGTTTGTCAAGCTCTTCTGATGAGGCTGCTTCATGACGTAGATTGTCAATTTCTTTCCATATAGCAGCTTCTGCATCATTGATGTTTATGCCTTCTGCTGGCATTCCCACTATGAATAGCTGCCCCTTGTCGGTACGGGCAGAAATGTAAGCGTCCAGACTTGTAAACAACTTTTCTTGTTCAACGAGTTTCCTGTATAAACGGCTTGAACGTCCATTGGCAAGTATGTCCGAAATCATGTCGCAAGCATGAAAATCCTTGTCTGTGCGTTTGCATATAGTGAACGACATATACAAAAGGTCGTTGGGAACATTGCGATAAACCGTTTTCCTTCGTTGGCGCTTCTGTTCAGGCTCTTCTGGAATGAAGTCGTTGATTACAGCTCTTGTTTTTAGATTGCTTGTCCTTTTTTCTATCTCGCCGAACCATTTCTCAGCCAATGAAATAGTTTCTTCAAATCCAATGTTGCCAACTACGGACAGTATTGCATTGTCAGGGCGATAATGCCGTTGGAAAAAGTCTTTGACATCTTCCATTTTAGCATCCTTGATGTGGTCAAGTTTCAGGCCTATTGTAGGCCATCTGTATGGATGACGCTTATATGCCATAGCTGCCATTATGTGCGATAAGTCGCCGTATGGCTGGTTTAGGTAATGCTGTTTGAATTCCTCCATTACTACATTCCGCTGTACTTCAAGCGATTCCGGTGTGAAAGCGAGTGAAAGCATGCGGTCGCTTTCAAGCCAGAAAGCTGTTTCAATATTTGCAGACGGTAGAGTTATGTAATAGTTCGTATAGTCGCAAGTAGTGAAAGCGTTGTTTTCTCCACAAGCAAGTTGCAGAGGCGTGTCGTAATCGGGTATGTTTATAGAACCGCCGAACATGAGATGCTCAAACAGATGGGCAAATCCAGTCATGCTTTCGCTTTCGTTTCGTGAACCTACTTTATAAAGCATATTTACAGCCACCATCTTGGTGTTCTTGTCAGGGCTATGGACAATAGTAAGCCCGTTGCTTAATGTATGCTTGTTGATTACCATTGTTCTTTGGGGGTATTTTATTCAAGAATACTTGCTTTCGTGATCCTTATTTCATATAGCGGCCTGTCTTCGGCGCCTGTTTTCACTTTCTCAATGTCGTGGGCAACTTTCATTCCTTCTACTACTTCGCCGAAAATCGTATATTCGCCGTCCAACCATGGAGCGCCGCCATAAGTTTTGTATGCACGTCGTTGTGCCTGACTGTATGGGGTAGGAGGGTTATTTGCCACATAGTTCTGTGCTTCTGTAAGCAGAGAGTCTAAAAGGTCGCTGACTCCATCACGGTCTCTGCGCTTTCTCATAGCATTGAGTCGGTCTTCGTATGGAGCAGCTTTTTTAAGATATACATCTTCCACTTTCTTGTTGTAACGTGCGCTTTCGTATCCACCAATTGATTCGTCGCTATGGTGTCGGCCTGTGACTATGTAGAACTGGAACATGTCTGACCTTTTTTTCGGGTTCTTGTCATCGTTTTCTCGGGCTGCAGCCAAAACACCACGTTTGTGGATGAATTTTGGATACATTATTTCAGCCTCGATTGTAGGGTCTGCCTTAGTCGTGTCTTTCACTTCGCCTGGTCTGGTATAAGGGTCGCCTGTTTGAATCATGAAATTGCGTATAACTCTGTGGAAAGTCACTCCGTCGTATTTGCCTTCCTTGACGTTCTTGATGAAGTTGTCACGGTGTCCCGGTGTGTCATTGTATAGCTTCAGCCTTATTTCTCCTGCAGTTGTTTCAAGAAGCACCTCTGTTTCTTTTTCTCCCTTAGTTGGTTTTTGTCCATTGCAACTTGTTGCTATCATGCAGCAAACAGCGAATAAGCCAGTTATAAGTTTGTTTGTAGTCATAAAATTTGTCATTATTGGTTCCTTTTGTAATTTTTTTCAAAGATAACGCATTTATTTCCTTGATGCAAGGCTGATGTTCCATAATTGCATATAAAATCTTTTGTAGGAGTTACTGATGATTGTTAGCGTTTGCTTTGAAGTGCTTTTTTTTTAAGATGGTAATTACATTCGTCAGCATGAGTGAATGCATGGCGTTGCTTAATAGACGCTTGTCATTCTTTTTTTGTTAATCGTTTTTTGATAAACATTTTGTTATATATGATAAAAGTATTTAATTTCGCATCTCATAAACATTTAATATTTGTATTCAATTAATATTTGTATTCAATGATTATTGAAATCCTTAAGCCTCTTGTATCTCCTCGTTTTCAATCTGAAGAAAGATACCGTCTTGGGCATATCCGGATAATCAATGCTATTCCTGGCAGGCGTATAATTGGACTTCATGTGCCTGAAATGAAAGCTGTAGCAAAACAGATTGCGAATAGTGAAAATGCAGAGGAGTTTCTTCGTGGATTTGAACGGGAATTTGTAAATGACCGTTTTTCATTATGCTATGAAGAAACTGTTGTTTGGGGGCTTGTAATAAACGCAATGAAATGCAGCGTGGAGCAAAGGTTGAATTGGTTGCGTCGTTTTGTGCCTGTAATTGATAACTGGGGAGTTTGTGACACGTTCTGTTGCAATACGAAATGGGCTAAACGTGTTCCTGTTGAGGAGTTATGGACATTCTTGCAGTCCTATTTTGATTCTGAAAAAGAGTTTGAAGTGCGTTTTGCTGTAGTTATGTCAATGTGCCATCTTCTAAAAGAAGAGTGGTTGGAAAGAGTTTTTTCCCGATTGGAAAAAATTGATTTCAGCAAAATCCGCTCTGAATATATTTCGCACAAAGAGGCAGAATCTTCTGCAAAGGACAAGGGCGTAGTGTTTGGCTCGCCGCCATATTATGTAAGGATGGCTGTAGCATGGTGTTTA
>JAFTTD010000378.1 GCA_017466965.1 Bacteroidaceae bacterium | reverse complement strand
ATTCTTGATAAGACCCATAGCAATACCTGACACAGGGTTAGAGATTGGCACACCAGCATCCATGAGCGCAAGTGTTCCTGCACATGTTGTAGCCATTGATGATGAACCGTTTGACTCCAACACATCACTTACAACACGCACTGTATATGGATAATCTTCAGGTATCTGTCCCTTGATTCCGCGCCATGCAAGGTGTCCATGACCTATTTCACGACGTCCTACTCCACGCTGTGCCTTTGCCTCACCTGTTGAGAACGGAGGGAAATTATAATGAAGAAGGAAACGCTGATAGTAACGTTCAAGTGCTCCGTCAACAAGCTTTTCGTCGAGTTTTGTTCCAAGAGTACAAGATGTAAGAGCCTGTGTTTCTCCACGTGTGAAGATTGCAGAGCCATGAGGTCCTGGCAGAGGAGAAACCTCACACCATATAGGACGTATGTCTGTTGTCTTACGTCCGTCAAGGCGTATGCCTTCATCAAGGACACAACGACGCATAGCATCGCGCTCCACATCATGGTAATAACGGTCTATCAGTGAGTTCTTCTCTTCAAGTTCCTCTTCACTAAGTTCTGAATGAGCTGTGATATATGCCTCCTTGTATTCTTCGCGCACAGTTTCAAAAGCCTCTGCACGTGCGTGCTTGTCAAGTCCCTGCTTTGTTATGTCATAACATTTCTGGAAACAAGCCTTGGAAATATCTTCACGAAGTTCTTCATCATTCACTTCATGGCAGTATTCACGCTTAACATCTGTACCAAGTTCCTTCATGAGTTCCTTCTGCACCTGGCACTGTGGCTTGATAGCTGCATGAGCAGCCTTGAGAGCTTCAAGCAAATCTTGCTCAGAAACTTCCTTCATCTCGCCTTCAACCATCATGATATTTTCTTCTGTAGCTCCTACCATGAGGTCCATATCAGCTTCTTTCAACTGCTCGAATGTTGGGTTAATGACAAATTCGCCATTGATACGAGCCACACGTACTTCAGATATAGGGCCTTCGAACGGAATGTCAGAAGCGGCAAGCGCTGCAGAAGCAGCAAAACCAGCAAGTGCATCTGGCATATCTATTCCGTCAGCAGAGAACAATGTCACATTTACATACACTTCTGCATGATAGTTTGAAGGGAACAACGGACGAAGCGCACGGTCAACAAGACGGCATGTCAGAATCTCTTCGTCAGAAGCCTTGCCTTCGCGTTTTGTAAATCCGCCAGGGAATCGTCCTGCTGCTGCATATTTTTCACGATATTCAACCAGGAGAGGCATAAAGTCTGTTCCTGGTACTGCATCTTTAGCGGCACAAACAGTGGCCAAGAGCATAGTTTTACCCATAGTGAGCATAACGGCTCCATCGGCTTGCTTTGCCAATTTTCCTGTTTCAATGCTGATTTCTCTACCATCAGGCAATGAAACCTTTTTTGTAATTACGTTCATCTTAAATTATATGTTTAAACATCAAATTTCGTACAAAGTTACGATTTTATATCCAGTAACAGACTGATTGTTAGCATAAAAATTTGTCTGTTTTTTGTTTTTTCACGACTT
>JAFTTD010000377.1 GCA_017466965.1 Bacteroidaceae bacterium | reverse complement strand
TTCTGTGTCAATGTTCCCGTTTTGTCAGTACAGATAACCGTTGTCGCTCCCATAGTTTCGCAAGCGTGCATTTTTCTGACAAGATTATTTGTACGCAACATTCGTCTCATGCTATATGCCAAACTTAAAGTAACAGCCATAGGCAAACCTTCTGGCACTGCTACAACTATAAGCGTAACTGCAAGCATAAGTGTATTGAGCAAATAAGCTAAGAAATGAACAAATTCCTTACCTACAAACAACTCTGATAACGATAGGCCCGAATTACTTACATATACATATATTTTACCTAATATTATAAGGGCAGCAAGTACATAACTTGCCTTAGTAATGAGTTTACTAAGTCTTTCAAGTTGCTCATTTAGAGGGGTCTTGACTGAAGAATCAATCTGCGCTTCTTTAAATACTTTTCCGTTTTCAGTAGAATCACCTACTAAATCTACTACATATACACCATGCCCTTCCATTACATTTGTACCCCTAAGAAGCCTGTTTGACGGATATGTAGCATTAGAATCAAAATCAGAAGTCTTAACTGTCTTCCTGCAAACAGGCTCGCCTGTCAAAGACGATTCGTCTATTGACAACGACACGGCCTCAACAAGATTTCCATCTGCAGGAATTTCATCACCTGCATTCACAATCACCACATCTCCAACAACAACATCCCTTCGTGGAACTTCTGTTATTTTACCTTCTCTAACAACCTTGACAGGTTCATCATCATTAACCTGATTGAGAAAAGTAAACTCCTTGTCTGCTTTAAGTTCAAAAAAGAAAGATAGTCCTGTAGCAAGAAATATCGCCACAAATATGCCTATTGGCTCAAAGAAGACTGTTGATTCTTCATCAAGTCCTATATATTCATAAAACGAAATACCTAATGACAGCACACCCGCAACTAACAGAATGATTATCAGCGGATCAGTAAACTTACATAAAAATTTCTTCCAAACCGGAATTTTATCCTTCGGAGTTAATATGTTTTCGCCATATTTTTTACGGCTCTCCTGCACTTCTACACTGTTAAGTCCTTTTAACATAATAAAAAAACAGAAATTTTAGTTATTTTTTTAAGTTAGTTTCATTTTTCATATTTATATCAAATGCCGCATTTTTTAAGAAACATTATTTCAGCCAACCTATAACGTACTAATGCTATCAATTAAAATTCAAAAACAAACAGGGGTATCTATCTTATAGACATAATAACATCAACAGTCATGTTAAGTAGCAATTCACTCATATTTCCGTATGGCAACAATTCCACATACTCAAGTTCATTAACGAGCATATCAGGCTCAATGCCCTTTCCATAATTATAGTTTCCATCACTATCTGCCACATAACATGTAGCAGGATATAAAGTAAATCCATATTCTGTCTGTATTGGAGAACATTGCACATTCATTCCGGCTGTAGTCATTCCAATCAGCACCACATTGTCTGCTCCCATTGTTGTTCGCAAGCCTTGTATGAACCATTCTGCCGCACCCTGAGTATAGTTACTGGTAATAACAAACACTCTGTTAATTTGCAAACCATTGCGAATTATTTCTTCATCATACATAACGACAGAATTCATGTCAGCTTTATTCTCATTCCAAAAAGTTTGCACAAAAGTATTACCTGAAAATTCATTAGGCAAAATATAAGAAGCCATTTTATTTGCCATATCCAAATCGCCATCATTACACAAGCGCAAGTCAATAACTAATTCATCCAAACGGCAATTCTTCAAATTAGCAAAAACAGCATCCATTTCTTCCGAATACGACCTCTCTACACCCTCCAGTTCCGGTGTTTTAGCAAGGAGACGATTACACATCACATAACCAATCCTAACTCCATTCACAACATAAACAGTATCAATAGCAAACGCATGGTCCTCAACATATTCAGACTGCTGAAGCTGTATTGTTTTAGAATCTGTCCAAACAAGTTCTCCCTCGTTTGTGCCTGTTCCAATTCTGCACACTTCAATATCCCTTTGGGGCCCCTTTACAAGTCCATCTGCATTTTTTGTAGTTATATTCACACCGTTTATACGGCTTATGAAATCATTGCGTCTGATTCCACACTTTTCTGCGGGCGAGTTTTTCATCACGCTCGTAACACGAGCATAAGAACGTGTTGTTGCACCAGTTGGATCATTCATTAGCACGAAATCCATGCCGTAAGAATCTAAATGATTAAACTTACCTCGCAGATGATGATCTGCACGCATCGTGTCAATGCTACAATACGACCACTTGTCACCACTGCCAGAAGACTTTACAATTCTTGCAAAAAAATCCGCAGGCTTTGCAAAATAACTTTTCCATTCTAGCTCTGTCACCAAGTCACCCCAAAGATACCACTGCTGCATAGTTTCAACCATCCACTTGTTATGCTGGGTTTTTGCTTCGTATTCATAAGTTCTGTCTTCACCGCAAGACAAACTGAGCAAAACAACAAAAAACAAAAGAATACTCTTGTGAAAAGTCATTTGAAAAATTATATTTTTGAGTCTATGAATCCGACAAGTTCTAAATATACAAATCATTATCAAGCAAAGCTCTTAATTAATACATTCTGATTAAATGTCCTCCGAAAAGGAAATTCATTGCAAAGTTAGTGATATTATCAATAAATACAACACAAATGGAACCAAAAAGGTTCGCAAACATTTGCCATAACTATAATATCATAACTGATGACACCTACTGTCAAAATCAGGCTTTTATATTCATGGAGAAGAATGTAGCACAAAACCTAACATTCAAAAGCTACAAAAAATGATTTTGAGCCTGCGTTTTAAAACAAACGAGCCCGCGTTTTAAAATAAATGAGCCTGCGTTAAAAAATAATGAGCCCTCATTTTTCAAACAACTTAAAATAAAAAAGCACCGATGCAGAGCTTGTCTCGCTTCGGTGCAATATAACTAAACAGTTATTTGACAATAACAGTGAATTGTTCACAATCATTCTTCTCCCATGAACATAGGATCCCAGCAAGGCAGTTTTACAGGCTTTAGCTGTGCAGCCTTCAGAACTTTATCACTAAGATATTTCTTCTTCACGACCAATCTGAACATATACTCATCAAACCATTCATCTGTCATAATCAAATGTCCGTAATGTCCGGATGCAGCACCCCAGCTGTTCTCCACTTTCCATTTAACAGGCTCACCATTGTCATCCAAATCAACAGCCATCAGCGTCATTGCGTGACTTGACCCACTATCAAATGTCTGAACTCTCTGCTTTTTGTCCATTCCAAACTTAACTCCAAAAACAGACTCGTAATCATAGTTTGCAATGTCAAGCAATCCACGCTTGCTGTCAAGTTCCTTTGCTACATCGCAAGAGAAATACATCATTGTAGAATCCTTTATACTTGCAATAGCAGCACGCTTCACCTCTTCTATCGGCAAATTCAGATACAACCAATTGTGACCATCATAAGTGTGGCGATCGTATTCAATTTCGTATGTTTTCCAGTATTCACGTGTAGGGTCGTTCATAAGCATTACATAGTCTGTCTGCATATCCTCACCTATCATCTCTGCATAAAAAGTTTTAGGAGTATATTTCTTAGGTTCTGTCCTATACTTACCGTTGGCATCCTTCGGTGCCCACAAGAATTCCTTGACAGGCTCACCAAAAGCAAGAACAAGCATTCTATACACTTCAGCCAACATATCTTCCTTCATTTTAAGAAGTTCGGCCTCTTTTGCTCCTTGTGCTGATTTACCCCTTAACATGAGCGCACCTTCACGCAGTTTACGCTTAACGAGCGATGTGAAACGGCTTGTATTGTCGCTTGAATAAGTTTCAGGCATAACCCCCTTAGGCACTATTCCGTATTTTGCCACCAAGTCTGCTACGCCAGTAAATGTACCTCCATCACTCAGCGGATTTCTGAATAGCCATTCCACTGTTTTGTCTTCCATAGGAGATTTGCGAGTATCAATTATCGCTTGAAGAAAAAGGTTCGATTTTTCAAGTTGATCGTAAAAGAAAAGATAGATTTGCGAAAACTCCATTTCGTTGAGTCCGTTTTCTATTATCATTCGGCTTCTCAAAACGTTCAACCCTGTGAACAACCAACATCTTCCTGATGATTTCTGGTCTGTTATTCCCTTTGACGGAACGCTATGACTGAAATGAGTGTCCATCTCAGTCTGATTCTGATGATTCAAAGCTAACGTCCTTGGGTCTGTAGTAGCTAATGCATTATGAACAGCTCTTTCAGCTGATGTCAGCTGCGTTGTTTTCTGAAAGCGTTGTAACATCTGTTCTGTTATGTTGCTCTGAGCGCTCACTCCAGCGAACAGACTCAACAAAGACATTGTAAGTAAAGTTTTTTTCATTGCTGGTTTTATCTTATAATTTATTTAGTTTTTGTTTTTCTTCTCAATTTCCAATTAATTGCAGCAACCGCAATTGTCATCATAGGACTGATATAATTGAAAAAACAATATGGCAAATATGACAACGTAGGCACACCAAGGACTGTAGCTTGAGTCAGTCCGCAAGTATTCCAAGGAATCAGCACAGAAGTAACAGTAACAGCATCCTCTGTTGTACGAGAAAGCAATCGTGATTCACATCCCTTGTCTTTATATGACTTCTTGAACATATTGGCTGTGAGAATTATTGATATATATTGGTCGCCGGTTGTAAAATTCAGCATCAAGCCAGTGAACACTGTTGATGAAACAAGGCCAACAACACTTTTTACCCATGACATTACAGTGTTTGTCAAACTTTGCAGCATTTTGCTCGCAATCATTGTTGCACCGAAGCACATTGCACACAGAATGAGCCATACAGTATCCATCATACCCCCCATCCCGCCTGTAGAAACTAATTCATCGACAGAGGCATTACCCGTCTGAACTCCTGTACTTCCGAAAAAAGTCATCATCAGGCCCTTTGCAATTGCCAATGCAGAAACATTCTCTTCTGAAGATATTTCAATCAAGACATTACTTTGAAGAATTACAGCCATAAGACCAGCCGCCAAGGAAGATACGAACAGCGTAATCAACGATGGCACTCTCCTGGCTATCATTAATGCAGTAATAAATGGAACGATTAGTACCCACAAAGTTATATTAAAACTTGAGTCAAGAGCAGTTGTATATTCATCTATATGCACTTCACTCACACCTGAAAAGAAAAAGCCTGCAAATAAAAATATAATCAAAGTAATTGCCATCGTCGGAACTGTAGTGTAAAGCATATAACGGATATGCTGAAACAAATCAGTTCCAGATGCAGATGACGCTAATATGGTTGTATCACTCAACGGAGACATTTTATCCCCAAAATAAGCACCTGAAATTATTGCGCCGGCAATCCATGGAGACGGAACGCCCAATGCCTCTCCAATTCCGAGCAATGCGACGCCAATAGTAGCAATAGTTGTCCATGAGCTACCTGTCATGACAGACACAATGGAACTAATAGCGCAAGTACTGAACAAAAAGAGATTAGGAGACATTATCTGAACCCCATAGTATATCATTGTTGGAACAACTCCGCTTATCATCCATGTACCTGACAACATACCTATCACCAAAAGTATTAGAATAGATACAGAAGAATCTCCTATTGTTTGCTGAATAGAGCGTTCAAACTTTTTCCAAGGAATTCCATAGTGCCACATTGATATGCACACACATACACCTGATGCCATCAATAGGGCTATTTGGCTACCACCTGACAATGAATCACTTCCAAACAAAAGAATAGTTAGTGAAACCATTGCTATCAGAACAAATATGGGAACTAATGACATCAATGCTCCTGGCATTTTATCATCGGAATCATTGTCGATATTATCAATAATCTGGCTCATAATGGCGACAAAGTTAATATAATTTTCCGAATATAAATCGCATAAAAAGTATATATATTCAACATACCGGTATTTTGTCACATATTTAATCAAGTTCTGAACCATTATATGCCTTACAACAAAACAAGGGTTAAATTAGACAATTTCCATATCATAAAAATATATTTTGAGAAAATTAATAAAAAAAAGCCCTTTCATATTGTTTATACTATTCTTTTTACTAATTTTGCTAATAGGACAAAACGCCCATGAGTATTATTACAAATTCGCAAATAAACAAATGAATCTAAACATTAAAGTAAAAATGAATCGTCTGAGTTCATAACAAAACGATGAAATTCAGATTATCATATAATTCAGTTTGCGATTACATCTATAAACATCCTTATAATTATATCATAATGACAAACAAAGGCATTGACTGTTTCATCATTTTCTCCAGCAAATCTGAAACACAGCAAACGGTAGATTCTCTAAAAAAAGAAAAATACATCAAAAATATTTTTCTACTTACTGATGATGCACAACTACGTCCTTTGGAAGGATGCAAAATCCTACTCATAGACAACATTTACAGCACAAAATGTATCTGTGAGATTTCAAAGGCTGCAACCTCTACTCATATTTTAACATACTTGAGCTCATCGCCTCTTCTGCTTGGATATGGTGCCATGAATCGCTTGATGCAAGCCTCAAGAGCCATAGAAGCAGGCATGGTTTATTCTGACAGAAATGTCATTAAAAGCGGAATAATATCACGACATCCTGTTATTGACTATCAAAAAGGCAGTGTCAGAGATGACTTCGACTTTGGCTCATTAATTTTATACGACAGAAGTGTCATTGATTCATTTGTTGAGAAATCAAACAAGGCAAAATTGAAATATGCCGGATGGTATGCGCTACGACTGTTTATTTCAAGAAACAATTCACCAATATTCCATCTTAAAGAATTTATTTATACAGAGGAGGAACACGATTTAAGGCTAAGCGGTGAAAAGCAGTTTGACTATGTC
>JAFTTD010000376.1 GCA_017466965.1 Bacteroidaceae bacterium | reverse complement strand
GGAAAATAGGCAGGCTTACATCAACAAGATAAACATTTATGGCAATGACCGTGTTTATGAAGATGTGATACGTCGTGAGCTTATGCTTAAACCTGGTGACCTCTTTAATATGGACGCATACAAACTGTCTTATCAGCAGATTGCGCAGATGGGGCATTTTGACCCTGAAGCTATGGACTTCAAGCCAGTGTCAAATCCTTCAACCGGTACTGTTGACTTAAATCTTGGCCTCACTCCGAAAGCCAGTGACCAGGTGGAATTTTCACTTGGATGGGGACAGACAGGTATCATCGGAAAGCTCGGCCTAAAGTTCACTAACTTCTCAATGCAGAATTTGCTTGGCAAGAATAAAAACCGCAGAGGAATTCTGCCTCAGGGAGATGGACAGGAACTTGAGATAAGTGCATCCACAAATGCTGATTATTATCAGTCATACAGCATCTCTTTCTTTGATCCATGGTTTGGTGGCAAGCGTCCTAATTCATTCTCTGTATCTGCATTATATTCGCGCCAGACAGATATAAACAGCAATTATTATAACAGTGCATATTATAATAGTACAATGAGTATGCTTTATGGCTATGGAAATTACAATAATGCATATTATAACAACTATACTTCATATTATGACCCAGACAAGTATATTCAATTGTTCGGCTTGTCTATAGGATGGGGAAAGCGTTTAAGCTGGCCTGATAACAGTTTCTCTCTTTCTGCAAACCTTTCATATACAAGATATATGCTGCAGGATTGGGATTACTTCCTCATAACAGATGGAAACTGTAATAATATCAATCTCACGCTAAGCCTTAATCGCCGTTCTATTGACAACGGAATGTTCCCGCGCCGCGGTTCTGAAATTTCGTTGTCTGTAAGTGCTACACCGCCTTATTCCCTTTTTGACGGAATTGATTATGAAGGTATGGCATCAACATATGGTGATGCTAACTATATGAGCGATTTGCAGAAGAAATATCGTTGGATAGAATATCACAAATGGAAGTTCAACTCTAAATTTTATACACCGCTTTCAGGAGCAAGCAAGTGTTTTGTTCTCATGACACGCTTCGACTGTGGTTTCCTCGGACATTACAACAGCCACAAGAAATCACCGTTTGAAACATTCTACATGGGTGGAGATGGTATGTCAGGATATTCATCAACGTACTATTCTGAAACAATCGGATTGAGAGGATATGACAATGGCGCGCTCACTCAAGGATACAACTATGGATATGCATATTCAAGAATGGCGCTTGAGCTACGCTACCCATTGATGATGGAAACATCAACGAACATCTATGCTTTGGCATTCTTGGAAGGAGGAAATGCGTGGACAGAAGTAAAGAAATTCAATCCGTTTGACATGAAGCGTTCTGCCGGATTTGGTGTACGTCTCTTCCTTCCAATGGTAGGTATGATGGGAATTGACTGGGCATACGGATTTGACAATAAAAATGGTTCTACAGCATACGGTGGAAGCAAGTTCCACTTCATTATAGGACAAGAATTCTAATTTTTAACTTTAAACTTGAATTTTATGAAAAAGCTTTTTATAACATTGATGGTTGCATTGACATCTGTTATGGCTGCCAATGCTCAAAAGTTTGCATTAGTGGATATGGAGTATATACTCAAGAATATTCCTGCGTATGAGCGTGCAAACGAGCAACTAAACCAAATATCCAAGAAATGGGAAGGAGAAGTAGAGGCGCTTTTGCAGGAAGTTGAAACAATGTATAAAAAATATCAATCTGAAGTTGTGTTCCTTTCTGAAGCGCAGAAAACAAAAACAGAGGAAGCCATTATGGAGAAGGAAAAGCAGGCAAGCGACCTAAAGAAAAAATATTTTGGAAGTGAAGGCGAACTTTTCAAGAAACGTCAGAGTCTCATGGCTCCTATTCAGGATGAAATTTACAATGCTGTAAAGGATATAAGCGAACAAAAAGGATACCAGCTCATACTTGATCGTGCTTCGGGAGGCAATATTATTTTTGCTTCACCAAAAATTGATATAAGCGATGAAGTTCTTCAGAAGTTAGGATATGCAAATTAAAATACTTATATTTGCAAGCAAATACTGATTATCACGGAATTAATAATTAAAAAACAAATACTAAAAAGCAATGAAAAAGTTTATTTTAGCACTTCTTGTGGCACTGCCAATGAGTGTTTTCGCACAGAAATTCGCACATGTTAATTCAGCGACTATTATTCAATCAATGCCTGAATATACAACAGCACAGACAGAACTTCAGACTCTTGCAAAACAATATGAAGATGATTTGAAGGGAATGCAGGATGAGTTGCAGGCAAAAAGCGACCTTTACGAAAAGAGCATGGCAACAGATCCTGAACCAGTAAAACAGCGCAAGCAGCAGGAACTTCAGGACCTTTCACAGCGTTTCCAGCAGTTCTATCAGACAAGTCAGCAGGCGCTTGCTAAAGCTGAACAGGAGAAAATGAATGCTATCACTGAAAAGGTTAAGAAGGCAATTAATGAAGTGGGTGTTGCTGGTGGATATGTGTATATTATGGATGTCACTTCTGGTATCCCTTTCATCAACGAAACTCTCAGCACTGATGTTACAGCTCAGGTAAAGGCTAAATTGGGATTGAAATAAATTAAATGATATAAATAACCTGAATGGGGATGTGGCTTTGTCCATCCCCATTTTTTTTATTGTAAAAAACAATTGTTTCATAATATTATTGGCTTTCAATTATGACTACATTATATATCATAAGACATGGGGAAACCGTAGAAAACCGAATAGGTGTTTTTCAGGGGCAAACACCAGGACACCTATCGGAAACAGGCATACAGCAGGCTATGGCTTTGAGAAAGACTGTAGCTGAATTGAATTATGATTCGGTGCTTTGCAGTGACTTGCAGCGTTGCATAGATACCGCTAACATAATACTTGATGGGAAAGTTGTACCCTTCGTGGCAACACCTTTGCTGCGAGAACGTGATATGGGGAATCTGGTGGGGAAACCTGTAAAAGGGGCGCATCTGAACTCAAGTGTTGAGAGCATTGGTGCAATAAGAGAAAGGTGCAAAACATTTTTATCCCTACTAAGGGACCATTATGATGGTCAATCAGTACTCCTCATAAGTCATGGCTTTTTCTGTAGAATACTATTGGCAGAAATTACAGGTATTAATCCAATGGATGTTCCAAAGATGAACAACTGCGAAATCAGAACTGTAAATTATTAAATTTTAAGCAGTGTGGCAAAAACGAGGCGTAATCTAAAAATATAAAAAACATAAAAAAGAATTGTTTTTCATCATGAATAAATAAAAATATAATGATTCTGAAATATTATTATTATATTTGTTGCGTATAATGCCTTAAATTTGATTGAAATGAGTAAAGACAAGGAAATATGCGCTTTGCTTGGGAACATGAATCCGATAACATTAGATGAAATGTCATCAATTAGACTCATGAACAGGCTTGATACCAAATATGTGGCATCAAAAGCGCAACTTGTTGAACTTCTGAAACTTGTTCAGGACAAATATTATGTGCAACAAATAGGGGAAACACGTATTTGTCCATACCGCACAACTTATTTTGACACAGATGAGCATACGATGTATATGCAGCATCATAACAAGAGAGCTAATCGTGTGAAAGTCAGAGTGAGAACTTATCTTAGTTCTGGCGATTTGACATTCCTTGAAGTGAAGCGGAAGAACAACCACAAGCGGACGAAGAAAAAAAGGATAGAAGTAGAGTCACTTGAAAACTTCATGAATGCCGAAGGTGCTGAAGCTCTTGTGAAGAAACGCACTGGCATGGAACTGAAGAGTATGCATCCGGTAGTACAGAACCATTTTGAGCGTATCACCCTCGTTAATTATGGAAAGACCGAACGTCTGACTATTGACTTCAATGTGAAATTTCATAATTTTGAAACAGGATGCAAAACGGATACTGACCAGCTTGTAATCATAGAACTCAAGCGAGACGGGAATGTGTTCTCGCCTGTATGCAGCCTTCTCCGCGACATCCATGTCCATCCTTCTGGGTTTAGTAAATGTTGCATAGGAATGGCTATGACAGACAGAAATCTGAAACAGAACAATTTCAAGGAACGTCTAAGAAGTTTGGAACGTATCAATGGCAGAAAACTCAATGTAGGCTGAATCAACAGATAAAATTAGCTGCACAAAATAAACAATTAACCACTAATCTAATAACAAAAAACAATAAAAGAAATGGACGCATTTAATGACATTATTCTATTGCTTTCAAGCGATGTATGCAGAATTTTAGACCTCTTGTTCAGGTTTATCATTAACACTATCTTCACAATTATTATTGCCCGAATATTCTATTTCCCTAAGAACAGGCGTAAGGACTTCTTTTTTACATTTATCTTAGTTGGGTTCTGTATATTTATGCTTATCCATCTCATGGGTGATGCAAAGATTAAGACAGGTATAGCAATGGGACTCTTCGCTATATTCTGCATCATGAGATACAGAACTGAGTCTGTGCCGATTCGTGAAATGACATACTTGTTCTTCGTTATCTCGCTAGCGGCTATCAATGCACTTGCATGGGAAGCGGACATATCTGGCAACCATCCTGACTTTATCATTCCAGAGCTAACTGCTATGGGAGAACTGATACTTACAGACATTCTGTTCTTGCTTGTTTTGTATTTTGCAGAGAGAAAACAGTGGGTAAAGAGCCTTTCCACAAAATATATCAAATATGATAAGATAGATTTGATAACTCCAGACAAGCACCATGAACTTGTGAATGACCTGAGGGAACGCACTGGTCTTGATGTTATTAAAGTGGAAATAGGCAATATAGACTTCCTTAAAGATATGGCTCTTGTAAAGATTTATTATCGAAGTGAAAAAGACAGGGACATTAAGGAAGATATTCCAAATGCAAACAAGTTGTTCAAGTAAAGGGGTTGCAATATGAAAAAGAATCTGTTAACAATATTTCTTTTAGGATTATTCCCGTTTAGTGTAATGGCGCAGGAGACAAATTCAGATGATGATTTTGGAATGGATTTCAGTGTTGCTGCTGAAAAGGGGTTAGTACAAGGGCTAGATTTGAAAATAGAGGCCAATATGAGAACTCAAGAAAACACTGAGCGGATAGAAAGATACATGCTTGGTGGAGAACTTTCATATAAATTTTTGAACACAAAGAAATTTGACATGAAAGTCAGTGGAGGATTTGAATATATGTGGCAGCAGAAGATGGCTGAAACAAAGATGAAGGGAGCTGTTGAAGTCATTGATTTCGATGACCCAAACATGGGGACATATTTTGTTGATGAATATAATGTGAACGAGCGTTTTTGGCGCAATCGTCATAGAACATCTCTCGGTCTGTCTGCAGAGTATTCGCCATCAAAAAGATGGTCTTTCCAACTGAAAGAAACGGTGCAGTACAATCACTATTGTAGAGAGGATTCCATTAATCAGAAAGAATACCGTTATGATGAAGATGATGATGTTCCTGGTGATCTGATTATGGGGGTTGACCGCAAGGGTGTTGACCCAAAAGATCGCTTTGTTCTTCGTTCTAAGTTCACTGTAGAGTATAATATCAAAGGAATACCGCTCAATCCGTTTGCATCTGTTGACTATGGTTGCGGACTTAACTATACAACGAACAAATGGAAACTGGCAGTAGGAGCGGACTATAACATTAACAAGCAGAACCGTATATCTGTATTTTATCGTTTCCAAACAGAGGACGATGATGACGAGCCTAACGGACATATAATAGGAATTGGATATAAAATAAATTTATAGTCTCTAAACGGTTCAAAGAATTAAGATAATCCTGCTTTTTGAGTTTTTAAACTATTCTGAAAACTCAGGTAATTATAAATAGATATTAGTTATGAAAAAGATTTTATTGGCTGTCATTACAGTAATACTAACTATAACAAGGGTTTCCGCACAGGAATATAATCTCTACATAGAGGCTGTGGAGTGAACTACTAGCAACTGGGCATTGTCTGAATTGAAAAAACTGACATTTCAAAACAACAATGTGGTGTTCAATATGAAAAATGGTACTATGACATCCACACCTATATCGGGAATAAAAAGAATGTTTATCAGTACGCCGGAAGAACAAAGTATCACAACCATAGAAGGCAAGAAAGACTTCATTTGGGATGGTTCTGCACTCACAGTTACAGCGCCTCAAGGTGAATCAGTGTCTGTTTATCGTGCAGACGGAGTGTTGGTAAAAAAGACTACTCTTGACTATTCTAATACTGTTAGTTTGGAACAGCTTCAGAAAGGAATGTATATCATCAGTATTAACGGGCGCAATCATAAGGTTTTCAAGAAATAAAAGCTAATTTTCTTTTAAGAACAGCTAAAACACATATTAATATGAAAAAACTTTTACTCAGCATATTTGCATCATTTGCATTAGTGCATAATCTTGATGCTCAGGAGAAAGTCTATGTCTGCCAAGGATATGAATACGATGCCATAGAAATTGAGTCATTAGGAGATATGACATTCTCTGCCGACAACAGCATAATTTACATCGGTGAGGAAGATTACGAAATATCCGATATAGACAGTATAACATTTGGTGAACCACAATTCCCCAAGGTTGAAATTATCTATAACGGCAATACCGCTTCTGTGAAGATTCCTTCAAGTTTTAAAGGAGTTACAAGTAGTGTTAGCGGAGCAAATGTTACGATAAATTCTACAACCTCTACAGAAGATTATCTTTATAGCGTATCTGGGGCTTCAGAAAACGGTTCGCTTCTAATCAATGGAGATTATAAATTATCAATCGAACTTGCAGGGCTTGCTCTTACAAGCTCCAAGGGCCCAGCCATTGACATACAATGCGGAAAACGAATAGCTGTTTATCTTAAAGAAGGAACTGTAAATACGCTTACAGACGGCAAGGGAGGTACACACAAAGGTGCATTCAATACTGAGGGGCACCCTGAATTTGAAGGTGGAGGAACTCTTAATGTGACAGGAAACACCAAGCACGCTATCTGTGCAAAAGAGTATCTGCAATTCAAGAAATCTACAGGCCATATCAATATCCTTGGTGCTGTGAGTGACGGAATACACTGTGGAAAAGGTAAACAAAACGATGACAACAGCCATTTCAAGATGAATGGCGGAATAATAACTGTCAATAATGTCGGCAGCGATTGTATTGATGCAGATGATTACGGATGTATGTTTATCAACGGTGGAACACTCAATCTCAATGTTACAACATCTGATGGTGTTGGCCTCAAATGTGACAGTATAATTCGTATGACAGGAGGAGAAATCAATATAAACGTCAAGGGCACAATCAGTGAAGGAATACGTACGTCATACGCTGCGTATTTTGACGGAGGTACCATTAAGATTGATGCTGTTGGGAATGGTACAAAAGGTTTGCGTGCAAAAAAATGCACTAAAACAACTGATCCTGTGAAAAATGGCGGATATATATATCTTAACGGAACAGACCTTGAAATAAATGTATCTGGTTCAACATACACCGCCGACGGAACGAAGTGTGTAGGAATGCGTGTTGACAAAGACTACACACAAACTGCAGGTAATGTTGAAATAAACGTCCTCAGCAATGATGCTACAGGGCTTGACATTAGAGGAGAGAAGAACATTACAGGCGGAACTCTTAAACCAGAATAAGTAAGAAAATCGTCTATTTGCTTAAAAGGTTGATGCCTAATACAGGTATCAGCCTTTTTTAGTAAATAAGCCATTGATTTTTATCGGATACAAGTATAAGTTTATAAGTTTATAAGTTTATAAGTTTTTAAGTTTTTAAGTTTTTAAGTTAGCAATGTCATAATTCATAATTAAAAACTTAACTCCTGAATTCCTGCTAATTACTTCATAACCCATTGGCATATATATAAAAGTCATTGACATTTATATAAATCTCACTGGCATACATATAAATCTCACTGACATTTATAACAATCAGCGCAGTTTGAGTACCTTTTGACTTAAGAGGTAGGCAATAGTGTCCAATGGCATAGCCTCGTTTTAACTCCTTCTTTTAACTCCTAACCTTTTTACCTCCTTACCTCCTAACAAAGTTGAGCCTGCGAACTTAATTTGAATGATAGTAATAATGTTTATGAAAATAATTGTTACATTTGCAAAAACGAATATTAAATCATTCAAATTAGTGCTTTTATGAATTCTAAAAGAAATCTTTTGTTCGTTGTTATGAGCTTGGTTGCAGGCTGTTTGCTACAGGCTCAGAACGGACTTTTCATCGGCAATGCGTTGGGACGTGATTATGTCAGTCTGAATGGAAAATGGGAATATGTTCTGGACCCTTTCCGTACTGAAGGCATGGGCGGAAAACAGATTTACAGGAACGAAACTCCACGTGACAAGTCGGACAGAGTAGAATATAGTTTCAATCCAGCGCAGACACTGTGGGTCCCAGGAAGTTGGAACACGCAGAAACCTGAACTGATGTATTATGAAAGCAACATTTGGTACAGACGTACATTTGATAAAAAGAATCTTGATCCGAACAAACGTTATTTTGTATATGTGGGAGCTGCGAACTATATTGCTACTGTTACATTCAATGGTAAGCGTTTAGGGCGTCATGAAGGTGGGTTCACGCCCTTCTGCTATGAAGTGACTGACTTGATGAAACGTGAAGGCAATTTTCTTATTATTGGTGTTAATGGAGGCAGAAGGGCAGACTATATCCCTGCCGAAGTGGCAGATTGGTTCAATCACGGAGGTATCACACGTGATGTGCTTTTGATTGAAACGCCTAAAACGTTCATAAACAATTATTTTATGGCGTTAGACAAATCTACTCTCAACGAAAAGACTCGTGTTATTAGTGGCAAGATGCAAGTTTCGGGCAAGACATTGCCTGTAGAAGGCAGAATTCAGATACCAGAACTTAAGATAGACAAGAGTATATCTGTTGGTGGTGACGGTGAGGCTGATTTCAGTATAGCGGCTAAACGTTTGGAACTTTGGAGTCCTGAGAATCCAAAACTGTATAATGTGCGGCTTATTGCTGGTAATGACACTGTTGATGACCTTGTCGGATTCCGTACAATAGAAACAAAGGGCAGACAGATTTTGCTTAATGGCAAACCGGTTTTCTTAAAGGGAATCTGTTTGCATGATGAGAATCCGTTGCAGCGCAATCGGGCTAATTCAGTGGAGGACGCTCGCCTTGTAATTGGATGGGCAAAGGAACTTGGATGCAATTTCTTGCGTCTTGCGCATTATCCGCATCAGGAAAATCTTGTGCGTCTGGCAGACAAAGAAGGAATTCTTCTTTGGGAAGAGTTGCCGCTCTATTGGGGAATACAGTGGAATAACCCAAAAGTATTGGAAAAGGCAAAGAAACAATATGAAGAACTGATAAACCGCGATTACAATCGTGCGAGCAGCATTATATGGTCTATTGCTAACGAAACGGCAGTTGTGCCTGAACGAAATGCTTTTCTTGGTGAATTGGCAGACTATGTGCGCAGTCTTGATTCAACGCGTCTGATTTCAGCGGCATGCAAGAAAGACCAAGAGGCTGACGGACATCCTGACGCTGTTTATACATACAATGATCCGCTGATGAAGAAACTTGACATTATCAGTCTTAATGAATATCTTGGTTGGTATGGAGGCTCTCCTGCGGAATGTCGTGGCAAAACATTTAAGATGGGACTTGAAAAGCCTGTTATAGTCAGCGAGTTCGGAGGAGGAGCATTGCAAGGACTGCATGGCGACAAGGAGACGCGATGGAGCGAAGAGTTTCAGGCGTATCTGTATGAGGAATGTATTGCAATGTTTGATAAGATAGAAGGTCTTTCAGGTATGGCTCCATGGATATTGTGCGACTTCATGTCGCCATTGCGTCAGCTTCATGAAATTCAGGACGGATGGAACCGTAAAGGACTTATTTCGGAGAAAGGCAAGAAGAAGCAAGCGTTCTATGTCCTGAAGAAATACTATGAGGGGAAGTGAGAACTTATCTAAAGAGCAGAAAGATTAAAAGACATGAAGTCTCTTGTCTGGCATCATAATATATTGTATGGTTGCGACTTTTGAGTAGATATTGACTGTAAGATGATATAAAAAACTCAGGATGTTCATATTGCTATGAAGGTCCTGAGTTTTTTTATTTCTTATTCCCAATTTTGTTTTACTTTCCTCCTGCTGGGAGATTCTTGAGCCAATAGTCTGCCATCGACTTGCGCAGATGGAATGTTGTTCCCTGGCGTTCGCTGATGCTGTGTGAGCGCATAGGGTAAGATATTTGTGAGAATACCTTGCCGTGTCGTATAAGTTCGTTCACAAGCATCTCACAGCTCTGATAGTGGACGTTGTCGTCTCCTGTTCCATGAATAAGGAGCAGATTACCTTCCAATCCTTTGGCGTGAGTTATCGGTGAGCCTTTGCGGTATCCTTCAGGGTTGTTCTGAGGTGTGTTCATGTAACGTTCCTGGTATATGGTGTCGTAAAGCCGCTGGTCTGAAACGAATGCAACGGCAATACCAGTATGGAATACATTCGGATAACGGAACATGCAGTTAAGAGTCTGGCTTCCACCGCCGCTCCATCCTGTAACTCCGATTCTGCTTGAGTCAATGAAAGAATACTGGCGTGCAAGGTCCTGCACTCCGAGTGCTTGGTCAAGGCAAGCAAGTGTTCCGACTTCCCCATATATGCACTTGCGCCATTCGCGTCCACGCGGACAGTTTGCGCCACGGTTGTCAATGCTTATGACAATATATCCGAGGTTTGCAAGATACTGATGCCATAGGCTTCCACCGCCCCATACGTCTTGAACTGTTGAATTGGCAGGCTCGCCGTAAATGTCAAGTATTACAGGATATTTCTGTGCAGGGTCAAAGTTTACAGGCTTTATCATCCATCCGTCAAGCATGAGCTCTCCTGAACGAACTTTGAAGAATTCCTTTCCGTTGAGTTTGAGTGACTTGTATTGTTTCAGTGCTCTTTCATTGTTGGTGATTAGACGCACTGTTTTGTGTGCAGGCAAAGAAATCATGTCAATTACAGGAGGAGTCTCTGTATTGCTGAATGTATGGACAGCCCATTTGCCTGATGGCGACATGTTGTATGAATGTTGTCCGCTTTGTGATGCAGGGCTGAGCCTTTTCACTTCACCTTTTCCGAAGAGGCGTGCCTGATACAGGTAGCGCTGAGTGAAATTGTCTGGTGATGCAATGAAATATATTAATCCTCGTTTAGTGTCTATTCCCACTTCGTTGATGAAGTCGAAATCACCTTTGGTTATAGGCTCAATATCTTTTCCGTCACGACTGATGCGGTAGAGGTGTTTCCATCCGTCGCGTTCACTTATCCATGTGAAGTATTTTCCGCCTTTAAGCCAATGTATGTTGTCGTTAGTTTCAAGCCATGCAGCGTCCTTGTCTGTGAATATGTTTGTAGGCACAGAGTCGCCTATCTTCACAGTCCATACATGGTTAGTGTTCTGTTCGCGGTTCATTTGCTGGATGAATAGCTCGTTGCTTTCAGGAATGAACTCCATGCGTGGAATATAGTTGTTGCGAGGATCTCCCGGTATCTCAATCCAGGTTGTATTTCCGCCATCGGCAGAAATGTAGCCAACTTTCACGGCTGAGTTTGTTGTTCCTGCCTTAGGATAAGGGAAACGCTGTATTGTTGGGTACAGGGCATCTACATTGTTTATGATGTCAAACCATCCGGTTCCTTCTGTGTCGCTTTGCCAGTATGCAATGTACTTTCCGTCAGGGCTCCAGCGAAATCCGTCACGGCAGTTGAATTCTTCCTCATAAACCCAGTCAAATGTACCGTTGACTATAAGGTCGCTGCCGTCAGTGGTGATTTGTTTCACATTCCCGTCAGTCACGTTCTCTACGTAGATGTTGTTTTCAGAAACGTATGCCACTCTTGTACCATCGGGCGAGAATTTTGCGAACATCATGCTTGCTTCCGGACGGTTCTTGCCGAGTTTTTCAAGTGTTCCTTCTTCTATGTTCAGCACCCAATAGTCGCCGCGAGTGTCGTAACGCCACACTCTTCTTGTGTTAGTATAGATAAGCACCTTCTTGTTGTCATTTGAGAAAGTGAAATTTCTCACAGACAGCTGTTTGCCAGTTGAGGGGTTAATCAGTTTTTCTGCACTGATTATGACTTCGCGTGTATTATCCTTTGCACTGTATGCAACAATCTCGTTCTTGCCTTCGCTGTTACGCTCTATTTTTGAATAGCGTTCACCATCGAGCCAGTTTACATTGCTGCCTCCTTCAGTGTGGATTAGTCCTCCATATACTGCTTCCTGCAGAGTAGGGATGTGTTGTCCGTTAATGCCTGTAGTGAAAACAGTCAGGCATATAACAAACATGATTCTTTTTATTGTTTCCATTGTTTTATAAGTAGTTAAGAAGTTAAGTAGTTAAGTAGTTAAGGAGTTAAGAAGTTAAGGAGTTCAGGAGTTCAGGAGTTCAGACAAATGCATGGGGTGGCATAGCCTACCTTAAAACCTCACAACCTCATGACCTTATAACCTCCAACAGCCTACCTTACAAACTATTTCTACCAGTTCATCAGGAGTAACCATCGACTGTTCTCCAGTAGTCATATTTTTAAGGTTAATCTTTCCTTCTGCCATTTCGCTTTCACCAACTATGGCAACGAAAGGTATCTGTTTTGCATTGGCGTAAGTCATTTGCTTTTTCATCTTGGCAGAGTCTGGGTAAATTTCCGCCTTAATTCCTGCAGCTCTGGCTTTTGCAAGGATAGGCAGGCAGAAGTCTGTTTCTGCATCCCCAAAATTGACAAAGAGCAGTTGGGTTGCGTTTATAGTTTCCTTCGGATAAAGGTCAAGCTGGTTCAAAACATCAAATATGCGGTCTGCACCGAATGAAATGCCTACTCCCGACAATCCTGGCATGCCGAAAATGCCTGTAAGATTGTCATAGCGACCTCCACCGGTGATACTTCCTATCTGAACGTCAAGCGCCTTGACTTCAAAGATAGCTCCAGTATAGTAGTTCAGACCTCTCGCAAGTGTAAGGTCCAGCTCTATTTCATTTTTTAGACCGAGTTTGTCAAGTTTGTCAAGGATGAACTCCGATTCTTCCACTCCCTTCAAGCCTATTTCGCTATCCTTAAGCACTTCGCGCATTGTGGCAAGCTTTTCCTTGTTTGTACCCGACAATTTGATGATAGGCTGCAGCTTCTCAACAGCATCAGCAGGAATACCGTTCTCAATAAGCTCGGCATTGACATTGTCAAGTCCTATCTTGTCAAGCTTGTCTATAGCTACAGTTATATCTACAATCTTGTCTGCCTGACCAATCATCTCTGCAATGCCGGTGAGTATCTTTCTGTTGTTGATCTTAATGCATACACGTATGCCGAAACGGCTGAACACCGTATCAACAATCTGCATCAGTTCCACCTCGTTCAGAAGTGACTCAGAGCCCACAACATCAGCATCACATTGGTAGAATTCACGGTAACGTCCCTTCTGCGGACGGTCAGCACGCCATACAGGCTGAATCTGGTAACGCTTGAAAGGCAGAGCCAATTCCTCGCGGTGCATGACGACGTAGCGTGCAAACGGAACTGTAAGGTCGTAGCGTAGCCCTTTCTCACAGAATTTGCTCGCCAGCTTGGTGGCATTGCGCGAAAGCAGCTCTTCGTCAGTCAGCCCCCTGAAGTAATCGCCCGAATTTTGGATTTTGAAAAGTAGTTTGTCGCCCTCTTCACCATATTTGCCCATCAGAGTGCTGAGATTCTCCATAGCAGGGGTCTCAATCTGCTGAAATCCGTAAAGAGCATATACTTCACGGATAGTATTGAATATATAATTGCGCTTAGCCATCTCTACTGGCGAGAAGTCGCGTGTACCCTTTGGAATACCTGGTTTTTGTGCCATATATGTTTAAGTTTTTAAGTTTTTTAGTTTTTAAGTTTTTAAGTCTTCTGTTATTATGTTGTAAGGCGTATTTTAGTTTTTGAGTTTTTAAGTTGCTTGCCTTGTAACAAAAGGAGTTCAGGAGTTCGGGAGTTCAGGAGTTCAGACGATGCCATTGGACGTAATTGCCTACCTTATAACCTCACAACCTTATAACCTCACAACCTCATTTTAGTTTTTAAGTTTTTAAGTTTGTAAGAGGAAGCATTAGAAAGTAACACCCAATAGTGCCGTCCCATTTTAACTCCTCCTTTTAACTCCCATGTTTAACTCCTACCTTTAACTCCTCTAACTTCTTAACTCCTTAACTCCTTACCTCCTTATCAAAACATTTTTCTTACCCTGTCAATTCCTGCCACGAGGGCATCAACCTCCTCTTTTGTGTTGTAAAGTCCGAACGAAGCCCTCACTGTACCCTCTATACCGAGACGGCGCATGAGAGGTTCGGCGCAGTGATGTCCGGTGCGTACAGCAATGCCCAGGCGGTCGAGCAGGGTGCCCATGTCAAGATGATGAATGTCGCCTACAAGGAACGAAATGACGGCATCCTTCCCAGGAGCAGTACCAAAGAATCTCATCTCTGGTATCATTGCCATCTGTTCCATTGCATATTTGGTCAGTTCCTGCTCGTGCTTGCATATATTGTCCATTCCAATTGCATCTACATATTCCAAAGCCTTTGCAAGGGCGTGAGTAGCTACGTAGTCAGGAGTTCCAGCCTCAAATTTGTATGGAAGTTCGTTGAAAGTAGTCTTTTCAAAAGAAACGTTCTTAATCATTTCGCCTCCGCCCTGATATGGCGGCAGTTTGTCAAGCCACTCTTCCTTGCCGTACAGCACGCCTACCCCGGTAGGGCCGTATATCTTGTGACCGCTGAAGGCAAAGAAGTCGCAGTCAAGCTCTTGCATATCTACAGCAAAATGCGGAGTTGATTGCGCTCCGTCAATCATTACGGGCACTCCGTGGCTGTGTGCCACTTCTATTATGCGGCTCACAGGGTTTACCGTTCCAAGAACGTTTGACACATGCATGACACTGACAAGACGGGTATTCTCGTTGAACAGCCTTTCATATTCGTCCATCATCAGTTCCCCCTCGTCCGTCATCGGAATCACCCTTAACCTTATACCTTTGCGTTCGCCCACCAATTGCCAGGGCACAATGTTGCTGTGATGCTCCATAGTAGAGACGATAACCTCGTCGCCCTCTTTCACCATAGCCTCTCCGAAACTGTAGGCAAGCAAATTGAT
>JAFTTD010000375.1 GCA_017466965.1 Bacteroidaceae bacterium | reverse complement strand
CTTGTCTCCCTTGCCGCCAACGATGGTTGTGTTGTCTTTTGCTATAGCTACCTTCTCGCAAGAGCCGAGCATTTCAATTGTAGCCTGTTCAAGCTTCAAGCCTTTCTCTTCGCTGATTACCATACCGCCTGTGAGGATAGCAATGTCTTCAAGCATAGCTTTACGACGATCGCCAAAGCCTGGTGCCTTAACAGCGCAAATCTTCAGCTGGCTGCGCAGACGGTTCACTACGAGTGTAGTAAGTGCTTCGCTGTCAATGTCTTCTGCTATTACGAGAAGTGGACGTCCTGTCTGAACTGCTGGTTCGAGGATAGGAAGGAATTCCTTGAGGTTGCTAATCTTCTTGTCGTAGATGAGGATGTAAGGGTTGTCCATTACGCACTCCATCTTTTCTGTGTCAGTAACGAAGTATGGTGAAAGATAGCCACGGTCGAACTGCATACCTTCTACAACACCGATAGTAGTGTCGCGTCCCTTAGCTTCTTCAATAGTGATTACACCATCCTTGCTCACTTTCTTCATTGCGTCAGCTATGAGCTTACCGATTTCGTTGTCGTTGTTTGCACTTACAGTTGCAACCTGCTCAATCTTGTCGTAGTCATCGCCCACTTGCTCGCTCTGAGATTTGATGTGTTCAACAACCTTTGATACAGCCTTGTCTATACCACGCTTGAGATCCATAGGATTAGCGCCGGCTGCGACATTCTTAAGTCCGGTAGTGCAGATGCTCTGTGCGAGTACAGTTGCAGTAGTTGTTCCGTCGCCGGCATCGTCACCTGTCTTGCTTGCTACACTCTTGACAAGCTGAGCGCCTGTGTTCTGGAATGGGTCGTCAAGCTCTATTTCCTTAGCAACAGTCACACCATCCTTTGTGATGTGAGGAGCGCCGAACTTCTTTTCAATGATAACGTTTCTGCCCTTAGGTCCGAGAGTAACCTTCACTGCATTTGCTAACTGGTCAACGCCCTGCTTTAGTTGTTCGCGGGCTTCTATATTGAATTTCAAATCTTTAGACATGATATTTCAGTTTTAAATGTTTGTAATAATATATTGTTTATTCTTGCTTAATCAAGAACTGCAAGAACGTCGCTCTGGCGCATGATGAGATATTTCACTCCTTCAAATTCAAGTTCTGTTCCGCTGTATTTGCCGTAAAGAACTTTATCGCCAACTTTCAAAGTCATTTCTTCATCCTTAGTGCCGTTGCCTGCTGCTACAACTTCTCCCTGGAGAGGTTTTTCTTTAGCTGTATCTGGAATGATGATTCCTCCGATAGTCTTTTCTTCTGCTGGAGCAGGGAGAATAAGGACTCTGTCTGCCAATGGTCTGATATTCATAATTTTCAATTTTTAATTTGTTATATGTTATTTGTTTTATTGTATTCCGAGTAGAAACATGCAAATCTAATGCCAAAGTGCTGATGCTGGTATCGGTGAAGAATAGTAGTTGCAATATGGCATATAACGTTTTGCTGTGGTGACAAGTTGTCATATTGGTGTCACGAATGAGTGTCAGATGCGTCTGTTTTAGGATGCAGTAGTGCCACTTCGCTAAACTCATTGCGCAGCAGCCCCTTTTAAGATTATTAGGTTATTTGCATTCTTTAAGTTCTTCCTTAAGCTGGCTTCTTGGGATTCCCATGCTGATAGCCTGTTCGAAATCATTGCGTGCAAGACGTTTGTTCCCGTTTTTGAGGTGTATATATCCTCGGGTAAGAATGTAATTGGTGTTCTTGGGCTCCAGTTCGATAGCCTTGTTCATGTCTATTATTGCTAATTCAATGGCGTTTGCTTCCATTTCT
>JAFTTD010000374.1 GCA_017466965.1 Bacteroidaceae bacterium | reverse complement strand
CGGAAGTTCTATTTCCGATTGTTCACTGGACAATGCTGTTGAATACACAAGTGACTCTTCATTTGTAACTGGATCTGATTCTACGATACTGATTGTAACATCTTCTTCAAAATCATCATAGAAATAGATGGTGTCACCATCGATGCTAACTAAAGGAACAATCTGCAACGAACGATGCGTTCCCAATGGAGGTTCATCTGTTGATGGATTTGTCAACGGAATTAATTCACCTTTGATCTCTTTTGGTGCTTCTGCATAAACTGATGTTGAAGCAGCCAACATAGCTAATAAAGCAATATTAATATTCATATAATTAAATTTATAAAACCATTTACTACCATTATATTTTTTACTTGTATTCTATTTAGACAAAAGTTTGCTTGTTGTATCCTCTTTTATTAATTATGAGCAAATCCGAGTTGTAAAATCATCATTTTGTAATTATATGAGCATAACCTTTATTAAATTCGATTGCAAATATATCTAATAACCTACAAATTCATAAAATATTTCAAGAGGTAAAATTTTTCATTTTTTTTCATTATTTGAACAGTTAATTTAAATAACTATATTTCAGCTTTTTATAAAAAATATGCAAGCGATGAAAAATTTTGAAAAATTAGAGTTTTTGCAAAATTTCCATGCAAACAATTAAATACATATCTTTGTAAACAGCAAAACTGAGTTAGAAGTGCAGATTTGAAATTAGGATATTTGTAAAACTTAAAATAAATATGAGAAAAGACATAATACTATTTATTGCTATAACTGTTATGCTGTATTTTGCATGCGGATGCAATGAATCGGAACACGAGTCAATGCTTTTAGAGATGGATTCTCTGATGAACTCTGAGCCGGACAGTGCATTCTTTAAACTGTCAGCAATGTACGGAAAGAGGAATCTTATGTCTGAGGATGAATCTGTACTGCTTGACGTTCTTACAGTAAAAGCAAAAAACAAGGCATACATATTGCTTGACGAAAAGGATGAAAAAACGATGCGCAGGGCGGCTGAATATTACGACGAGCATGGGAACAGGAATGAGCGCATGATGGCATACTATCTGTTGGGATGTGTGTATAGAGACCTTAGAGATATGCCAATGGCATTTGATGTGTTCAAGAAGGCAGAGGCGGCTGCAGACACTACTTCTGAGGAATGTGATTTCTCCTTGCTGGCAAAGATAAACGGTGAACTTGGAGATGTGTTTATGAAGCAGGTCATGTTTGACAATACTATAACGCAGAACCTGAAGGCTAAGGAACTTGCTCTGAAGGGTATGGACTCTGTCACTGCCGCCAAATGCGAGGCTCTTATACTTATGGCTAAATTGAAGAAGAACAACGACTATGAATATACTATAAGAAATGTAGGGGATGTGTATGAGCGCATTCTCCAACTGAAGGATACGGCTACTGCAAGCGAGTGCCTTATCATGGGAGTGGAGGCTAACATGAAACTCGGTAGATGGGATGATGCCAAGGTGCATCTGAGAATATACGAAACTAAAAGCGGAAAGATTGACGGTGGGTTTCATGCCTTGAAAGGATTTGAACAATACTACTATTACAAAGGACTATGCTTGCTGAACGACGGAAAGACTGATTCGGCAAAGTTGTTTCTGGACAAAAGGTTGAAGACTGCAAGAAACTGGAATGCTAAGCAGAACGCTTATAAGGGATTGAAGTATTATTATGAAAATATGGGGATGGCCGATTCGGCACTGTATTATTCCAATCAGCAGATTATGGCAAGAGACAGCGATTATTTCCACAAGTCGAACGACAATATGCAGTATCTGCAGTCTATATACGAGTATAGCCATCATAAGAACATGGCAATGGAGAAGTCTGTTGAAATAGAAAAAAGAAAGTCTCATTTCTTCATTCTCCTTCTGTGCCTGGTATTGTCTGGCATGATATTCATAATGCTGTTTTCGCGTCTGAAGATAAAAACAAAGAAGGTTATTACTATCGCCAGTCAAAGAGAAGCTAAATTATGGGATGACATTGATGAACTGAAGAGGAAAATTAATTCTGCTGATTTCAACCTTGCTAAATCTGTTTCTGAGATAGAGAAGTTGGAGTCAGAGCTGAAGTGGAAGGAAGAGCTTCTGAAAGAAATAAGATGCAAGTTTAATAAAAAGAAGAAGCTGGAGCATGTAATTGAAAACGAGAAGAGGGAACTGGATGACTTGAAAACAGAGATTGTTAGCATGAAGAACGACCTGGATATTAGAAAAGCTAATCTTGAGAGGGAAAAGAAAGAGACAGAAGCCCTTAGAACCAAACTTATGACTGCTCTTCAAGATGACGGCAACTATAACGCAGTGATAGAATCAATAAAGAATAGGGGCTACAGCAATGAAAACATTTCATCAGTAGAATGGGACTTGATAATGAAAATAATCATGAAAGTACACCCTTCATTAATCAGTAACTTGAAGGCTAATGTTCACAAAATAACAGAAGTTGAAATCAAGGTCTGCGCGCTTATGGTATTGGGATTCACTACAAACGAAATAGGAATGGCTCTTTCAAAAAGTCCTTCAACAATAACAAACATCAGGTGCCGACTATATACAAAGGCTTTCAACAGGAAAGTCTCATCGAAGGAGGCTGATGAATGGATAAGAAGTTTGAGTAGGTAAGGAGGAATTTTTAGAAATTCAGGAGTTAAGGAGTTAAGGAGTTAAGGAGATTTTTTTTAGTAGTTAAGTAGTTAAGAAGTTAAGAAGTTAAGAAGTTAAGGAGTTAAGAAGTTAAAGGTAGGAGTTAAAAAAGGGAGTTAAAAGGGGACAATACCATTGGGTGGCATTGCTAACTTACAAACTTAAAAACTCTAAAACTTATAAACTCACTTCGAGAGTCAAAAATCCCCACCTCTTAACTCTAAAGATTCTCTAACTGCGCTGATTGTTATAAACTTCAGTGAGATTTATATAAATTTCAGTGAGATTTATGTAAACTTCATTGAGATTTATGTAAATCTCAATGAAGTTAGGAGATATTTGTTAGGATTATTTGTTTTAGGAGCGCAGACAATTATTTGTTATTTAAACAAAAACAGTAAATTTGCAATGTAGAGAGGATACTAAAAATGAGGTTGGGAGGTAGGCGCTCAAAAACTCAAAAATTTAAGAACTCAGATACTAAAAAAACTATAATAATGACAGAAAAAGAGAAAATGATGCGTCAGATGATGTATGACGCGAATTATGACAAGGAGCTTCTTGAGGAACGAAAGCTGGCAAAGGAACTTTGCTATGATTTTAACCAGCTAAGGCCGAACGAGGAGGAAGCTCAAAAGGACATTATACGGAGATTGTTTGGCGTGACTCCAGAGAACTTTACTATCATCGCTCCTTTCTGGTGCGACTATGGCTATAATATTGAAATTGGAGAGAATTTCTTCGCTAACCATAACATGGTGGTTCTGGACTGTGCCAAGGTTAAGTTCGGCAACAATGTATTTGTTGCCCCCAACTGCGGATTCTATACTGCCGGACATCCGATAGACGCTGAAAGAAGGAACCAGGGATTAGAATATGCCTACCCTATCACTGTTGGCGACAATGTGTGGATAGGTGCCGGGGTTCAGGTTATGCCAGGTGTCACTATCGGTTCGAACGTGGTGATTGGCGGTGGCTCGGTGG
>JAFTTD010000373.1 GCA_017466965.1 Bacteroidaceae bacterium | reverse complement strand
ATTAAAGTCTTTCCATCCTTTCGAATAAAGTTGGACAGACCTTCTGAATCCCGATATATTAGATGCAATATCAACAAATCCTACTCCATTTCCTCCAAATTGTTCCTGCAGCATGTCGCGAAGGTCTTGGGTGAGAATGTCTCCTTCTATAAACGAGTCTCCAAAATAACCTATTCTGACATTGCGCTCCTTTGAAAATGACAAGGCATTGTAGAAATAGTCCATCTCATGTTTTCCTGTTATGGAATCGTATGGATTTATGATTTCATCTGGCTTTTGTTTTGTGATTCTGTTTTTCTTGATGATAGGTGCTTCTACAACGGAATCAGGTGTATTCGTATCATAAGTAATAAGGGTATCAATAATTTCATTTGTATTGTTGCTGTCGATTTTTTCCTTTTCTATATCTGAAAGTATATTGATACGTCGCAATAAAGTCCCATTTATACTGATTGTTGGTAGCCAGTACATCAAAATCAGTATAATGATGACTATAAAAGTCAACCAGAAAGCCTTGCCTATATTGTTATTCATTCAATCTTGACAATGACTGTAATAGATCTTACAGTGACTTTTATTTCTTTTTAATAGATTTGTACAAGTTTATTCCGAACCATACAATGGCAAGGAAGAATAGTACAACAATGAGATAAGATGTAATGTCTTTTAGAACCAAAGCCATCCATATACTTGCACCAAAACATATTGTTACAAATATAAATGATAGCAACATTACCATTTTGTTTAAGTTTCCCATATTTAGAATTGAATATGTATGAGGATGTGTTGAAATGAAAGTCAACTATCATTTTGACACATCCTCATCTATGATTCTTATTTGTTTAATTTCCAGCTAAATCCGTCTTTTGTGTCCTTGACCTCAAAGCCCAATGCTGATAGATTGTCACGTATAAGGTCGCTTGTAGCCCAATCCTTGTTAGCCTTAGCCTTCATACGCTGCTCAAGAAGCATATCTACCACCTTGCCAAAGGCTTCTTCACGATCTGTGTTACCGTCGTTGCCTGCAGCAGTAGAAACACCGCTTTCGCGTAAGCCAAGAAGTTCAAAAGCGAACAAATGGAACACTTCTTTCAACGTATCTAAAGCCGTAGATGAAATTGTGGCTTTCTTGTCTAATATCTGATTGATAACACGGCAAGCATCAAACAAGTTGCTTATTACTATAGGAGTGTTGAAGTCGTCATTGAGAGCTTCATAACATTTTCTTCTTAACTCGTTAGCATATTCTGTGTCAACAGTAGCATCCTTTTCAACTGGTTGGATTACAGACAACGCCTTCCATGCGTCAAGAAGACGTGACAAGCCTTTTTCTGCAGCCTGTAAAGCATCGTTGCTAAAGTCAACAGTAGAACGGTAATGAGCCTGTAGGATAAAGAATCTTATAGTCATTGGGCTATATGGACGCTCAAGTTTCTCATGGTCACCGCTAAAGAACTGAGGCAGAGTGATGAAATTGTTCAAGCTTTTGCCCATCTTCTGTCCGTTTATTGTTATCATGTTGTTATGTATCCAATAACGAACCATCTCGTCACCCTGGCTTGCAACAGCCTGTGCAATTTCGCACTCATGGTGTGGGAAAATCAAGTCCATTCCGCCTCCATGAATATCAAAATGGTTTCCAAGGTATTTGCGTCCCATGGCAGTGCATTCGCAATGCCATCCAGGGAAACCTTCGCTCCATGGTGATGGCCATCGCATGATATGCTCAGGCTGAGCTTTCTTCCATAATGCGAAGTCAGCCTGGTTCTTTTTTTCTCCAACACCAGCCAATTCACGACTGTTATTTATTATATCATCCAGATTTCTGCCTGAAAGCACACCATAATGGTACTTTTTGTTGTATGCTTCAACATCAAAATAAATAGACCCGTTGCTTTCGTATGCAAATCCATTGTCTAATATCTCTTTTACAAGTTGCTCCTGCTCAATGATGTGTCCTGTAGCATGCGGCTCAATGCTTGGCTGAAGAACGTTCAGTGCATCCATTGCTTCATGGAAACGGTTTGTGAAATACTGGGCAACCTCCATAGGCTCCAATTCTTCCAGTCTTGCCTTTTTTGCAATCTTGTCTTCGCCTTCATCTGCATCGTGTTCAAGATGCCCTACATCTGTAATGTTTCTTACATAGCGCACCTTGTATCCAAGATGTTTAAGGTAACGGAAAACAATGTCAAATGTTATGGCAGGTCGAGCATGCCCAAGATGTGCATCTCCATACACTGTTGGTCCGCACACGTACATTCCGACATGAGGTGCATGGAGTGGCTTAAATTCTTCTTTTCTTCTGCTTAATGTATTGTATACAAATAATGTCTGTTCCATAATCTTGTATAATTCTTTATTCGATTCTAAAAAATCATTTCATGTCCGATTCAATCAACTCAATAAGACGCTCAACAGCCTTGTCCTCAGGGATATTTTTCTCTACGCATTCTTTTCTGCGATAGAGGCTTACTTTACCTGCAGCAGCGCCTACATATCCATAATCTGCGTCAGCCATTTCTCCCGGACCGTTTACTATACATCCCATGACGGCAATTTTCAATCCTTTAAGATGTCCTGTTGCTTCGCGTATCTTCTTAAGTGTTTCCTGCAGATTATACAAAGTTCTGCCACAGCCAGGGCAGGATATGTATTCTGTTCGTGTAGTCCTTAAGCGTGTTGCCTGTAAAATGCCAAAGGCTGTAGAAGTCAAATCTTTAGGCGCATGCAGATAAATGCCGTCAACGAATCCGTCAATGCAAAGTGCTCCCATGTCAACAGCTGACTTTATCTGCAAATCCTCCATGTTCGTGTCTTTGTAGTGCTGGAATATGACAACAGGGTTCTTTAGACCGTTCTTCATCATGTCGTGGATTAGTGCACGGTGCTCTCCAAGACGGTTCTGATGATTTGACTGGCTGATGACAACCACCTCAGGATGTAGTTTCAGGCAAGCACGGACTTCATCCGTCATTGTTATATATGTTGCGAACAAGAATTTGACAGGGGCTTTGCACATTCCCATCAGAGGCAGCATGTTTGCTCCCTCTCCGTATGTACTGAATGCTGGGTATGTGTTGGCTTTGCCCTCCCATGATGTAACATCTATTATATACGAAATACCGTCGATAGGTTCTTCCGGCATTTTGTTGCCACAGTAAATATAGTCAGGAAGCAAGTCATTATTGCCCATGTCCAAAGAAGGGCTTCCTTCCATTCCTGAACTAATGACAACGGGAAGGTTTGTGCCTCCTATATTGCCTACAGGAACAGTAATTCTTCTTGTCGGATGCAGATAGTCAAATTCAGAGGCTTCTTCTGCAGGTATGTATATGTGCTCTTGTCGTTGAAGAACATAGTCGCGCAATTTTCTTCCTACAGGAATTTCAGCTTCAGGTTCTTCGCTGAGGGAGACACGTATAGTATCCCCTAATCCGTCAGAAAGCAATGCGCCTATTCCTGCAGCAGATTTTATACGTCCGTCCTCACCGTCGCCAGCTTCTGTTACACCAAGGTGAATAGGGAATGCCATGTTTTCCTTTTCCATTACGCTTACAAGCAATCTTACTGTTCTGACCATAACTACAGTGTTGCTTGCCTTAATGGAAATCACTACATCCATGAAATTCTCCTTAACGCAAATGCGTAAGAATTCCATGCACGATTCAACCATGCCTTCCGGAGTGTCGCCATATCTTGACATAATACGGTCTGACAGCGACCCATGGTTTACACCTATTCGTAAAGCAGTATTGTTCTCTTTGCAGATATTCAGAAAAGGAATGAAACGTGACTCGATTTTCTTGATTTCATCAGCATATTCCTCGTCTGTATATTCAATGTGCTTGAATTTTCTGCCTGGGTCAACGTAGTTTCCTGGATTAATTCGCACTTTTTCAGCAACAGTCGCTGCAACATCTGCAACAGCGGCATTGAAGTGAACGTCTGCAACGAGAGGTACGTTACATCCTTTCTCACGAAGTTTCGCATTGATGTTTCTGAGATTCTCCGCTTCACGTACTCCTTGAGTTGTCAGTCTAACATATTCACCGCCTGCTTCAACAATTCTTAAAGTTTGTTCTGCTGAACCTTCTGTGTCCATCGTAGATGTACTTGTCATAGATTGCAAGCGTATCGGATTGTCACCGCCGAGCGGTATTCCTCCGACGTTTACTTGTGTACTTTGTCTGCGATTGTAATTGAAAATATCCATGAGGAGTGAAAATGCAAAGGGTGTGTCAATTGGCACATCCTAAAGTTTATATTAGTTTGTTTTAAATTTATACTTTACTTCTGCCAAATCAGCGTTTGCCTTTTCAATTTTCTTTCTCAAGCCGTTTTTGTATGTGGCAAGTTTTTCAGCAAGCACTTCGTCCGATAGAGAAAGCATCTGTACTGCAAGGATTGCTGCGTTTAATGCGCCGTTTATTGCTACTGTCGCTACTGGAATTCCCGGTGGCATCTGCAAAATAGAATATACAGCGTCCATTCCGTCAAGCACGCTACCTTTTACAGGCACGCCTATTACAGGTAAAGTTGTGTTGGCTGCTATAACGCCAGGAAGTGCTGCTGCCATTCCGGCGCCTGCTATGATAACCTTTACTCCTCTCTCTTTAGCGTTTTTAGCGAACTCCTCTACAGCGTCTGGTGTACGATGAGCTGACAAGGCGTTGATTTCAAATGGAACTTCCATTTCATCGAGGAATTCTGCCGCTTTTCCCATAACGGGGAGATCGCTTGTGCTCCCCATGATAATACTTACTGTTGCTTTCATATTTATATATATTTATTAAACATTCATACTAATCAAACCATCAGAATTATTGTCGTTGTTGAAACTAATCCGATGGCAAACCCTGCAGTTACTTGCGCTAAAGTATGCTGGCGAAGAATCATTCTGCTGCTGCCTAACAAGCCGGCAATAAACAATAATATGCATAAAGGCCATAAAGGGTTAAAATAGAACAAGAAGCCGAAAGCTATAAGTGTCCCAGTCATACCCCCTATGCCTACAAGGTGTGTGCTCACTTTCCACCATAAATTTAGTATGGCGCATACAATCTGCGATACGATAGCCGCAAGCAGTATGCCACGCACAAACATAGGCATGTTCATATTCATCATCAGCATAAGGCAGGATATGTAACTTGCCAGTGAAAGAATATATGGCACATGACGATTGTTCCTGTTGCTTAGTTGCCAGTGCGTCCATTTGTTCAATTTCCTGAAAATCATAATGCCTAATCGTGGAATTAATACCGTAAAGCAGTAGATTGTTGCTAAAACGAATATCTTATAACCTAAGGGCAGTAGTCTCAGGTAGCTGAATGTAAAAAGAAAGATGAAAGCCCATAATGGAGCATAAAACGGTGAAAACACCGATGAAATCACCTTTGAGGCCAATATCAATCTTTTGTTTGTCATAATTGTTCTCTATGTTCTCTGTTTTAATTGTTCCCTATATCTGTTAGCCTCTCCTTGGCAACAGGAATGCCCATTTCCTTTCTGTATTTTGAAACAGTACGGCGGCTTAGGCTCATGCCTCCTGATTTCAGCTTCTCAGCTAATTGCTCGTCTGAAAGTGGGGCTGTTCTATCCTCGTTTGCTATAATGTCTTCAATCATTTTCATTACCTTCTGGGCTTCTACCATCTCACCCTCGGAATTCTTGCGCACATGGAAGAAAAAGTCGCTTAGAGGGTGGAGCGTTCCATCTACAAGAGCATACTTGCTGCTGCATACACGTGAAACGGTAGATGTGTCAAGGTTTGCTTTTTCTGCAACTTCCCTTAGCACCAAAGGTTGAAGATCATCTGGGTCTTGCGTGAAGAAATACGCTCTTTGCAAGTCAATGATGGCTTTCATTGTGGAACGTAGTGTCCGTTGTCTTTGTTTCAGTGACTCTATGAACATTCTTGCCGATTCCACTTTTTGTTTTGTGTAGAGATATGCTTCTTTCTCGCCTCGACTTAAGTTTTCTCCTTTTTTTATGTAAGCGTCAAGCTGTATTTCATATTCTCTGTTTATATGCAGTGTAGGTAATTCGCCCTCATTAAGGACGAAATTAATGTAGTTGTCCCCCTCTGTTTCTACGATGAAATCGGGAATAACTGTTTGTACTCTGTCTATAGAGGACTCATGTAAGGATAAGCCTGGATAAGGATTGAAACGGCTGATAACCTTCATGGCAGACGTGATTTTGCTTCTCTCCCATCCTGTGATTTCCTGCAGTTTCTCCTCGTCCTGTTCCCTCCAAAGCTCATAATGGCTTTCTATGATGATTTCGGCTTGACGCAATGCCTCAGATGTGTTCTCGTCCAAATCCTTTTCCTTACGTTTACGCCTGATTTGTATTAGAAGACATTCCTGTAGGTTTCTTGCGCCTATTCCGCTTGGTTCAAACTCTTGGAGTATAGAAAGCACTTTCTCTATCTCTTCGTTGGTTGTGTCTATATTGTTGTAAATCACCAATTCGTCAGCAAGTAGAGATAAGGACTTGTCTATATACCCGTTCTTGTTAAGTGAGCCAATGAGGTATTCCATTATGACGCGTTCGTGTTCTGTCAAGTCAAATTCACCTATCTGTTCCTGTAAGTCGTCTATGAACGAACGTGATTCTCCAATTGGCATTT
>JAFTTD010000372.1 GCA_017466965.1 Bacteroidaceae bacterium | reverse complement strand
TCCATCTGAATATCCCGAGATTGTTATCAGGTCGTTTCCAACCTTAGTGACACAGTTTGCAGAATGTCCTGTAAGGTTGACTCTGATTTCCTTGAACAGCTCAGCAGATGGGAATTTACCGTCAGAAGTAAGCTCTATTTCGCTGAGAGCGGCACCTATCTTGTTGCTTGTGGAAGGAGAGTAGAGCTTGTTGCCAAAGAACATAGTATGGTTGTACTTATGCTCTGAGTTTATCATAGACTGTTCAAAAAGAGTGTTGCTGATGTTGTATGAGTCAATCTTTATTACATCAATGATGCCACCCCAATCTTCAGAATTGTCAACCGATGGGCTGTGTTCACCTTCTGCATAATCCATGTTTGTATCCTTGTTAGAATGCCAAGACAGATAGAGAATGTTAGGGTTAGTGCTGTTGAATGCAATTCCTGTAGCTGAATACTTGTGTGATGGAGGAAGAACCTCTATGGCAGGTCTGTTGCCGATTTCTGAGCGGCAACCGTCTTCAGAAGCAGGAAGCCATACGTTGCCAGACAAGTCAACAGTTGAAGGAACTTCAAAATTGTTTTCGTCAAGCACTGCCAGCTCGTCTTCAACATCGTGATAGAACTTTATGCGCAGCTCGCCCTCAATGTCCAGATCTCCTGTAAGCACATTGCAAGGGAAAGAAGCAGCGGCAACACTGTTCTCAATAGTTGTGTAATCATTGCCGCGGTCAAAATAAAGCTTTCCGTCAACCTTGACAACTGATGTGTATTCAGATTCCACTCCGTTGATAACAACCCTTTGGTCGCCCTTGTCAACAATCATTCCTTCCTCAACAATCTGAAGGAGAGCGTCCTTGAGATTAACTGTTGCTTTGCCCTGATTTGTGACAAGCTTGTTTGTGCGCAAGTATTTGTTAATATTGAAAACTGCACCGGTAGTAGCCTTGAAGTCAAGTGAGCCAAGCACGTATGCGCAGTCGTCAAATGTAGCGTCAGATGCATATTCAACATACAAATCCTTGTTTATAGTCAGCTTGTTTGCGAAGTGAGCTTTTCCGCCGTTGAATTGCGCTGAACCCTCAACAATCATTTCGCGCTCGCAATAGAAATCTGAATTTGTGTCAACCTGGAAAGTCACATAGCCGTCGTTGTCATTGACAATGAACGGATCTTCATCCATTCCGTAGATGTGAACCTTTCCTCCTTCGTAAAGGCGGAATCCTTTGTTTTCAGGAGTGGTTATGTTACCCCAGCAGTAAACATTTGTAGCGTTCTTGATTTTAGCCATGTTGTCCCAGCCAATCTCGCAATACTTGAGCACAGCGCCAGGGAAAATGTAAATGTTTACAGGAGTGTTGTCATTACACCAAAAGCCTGTAAATTCAGCTTTGACATTAGAATCAATATAAATGTCAATAGAGCCTGTTCCGTTCCAGTCCTGAGAGATAGTACCAGTCCAGTCTGATTTGATGTAATAAGATTTTCCAAGAGTGAGTGTAACTCCATTGTTCCAGTTTGTTGGCTGGTCTGGCAATGCCAGTGCATCATCAGGAATGCCTGGAACAGGCGCTTCTGATGCGCTTCGTGTCTTAGCTGTCGCAACTTCAGAAGAATTGACAATGATGCGCTCGTTCAAGAGGGCTGGGTCATTGATAATCTTCACAGAAGAAGGACTCGTGTATTGAACTTTTTTGCTTTCTTCGTCAGAATCATCGCTACATGACATGAAAGCAATGGTTGAGGTTGCTATTAAACCAGCATAAAGAAGAAATTTTTTCATAAATCTTATAATTCTTAATAAATAAATTGCTTGTTTGAAAACAGGTCGCAAATATAATGCAATTTTTTAATATCAAAATAAAATCTGCAATAATTTTAAAATTGAAAAAAAATTTTAATAAATTTTACCTGTTGGCGCCTTTGGTTTTAGGTTGTTTGTAAAATTTGTTTTGCAATTTTCGCAAATAAAAAAGGATAGCATGAGATAAGACGTGTTTAGAGTTGAGCCAATAAGATTTATATTAACGAAGGCAAGGTTGCATGTGCATTAAACCACAAACGCAGGCTCGTTTATGAAAAAACAAGCCTGCGTTTGCATATCAATGAGCCTTCGTTGGTATGTTGAGGTTTTATTTTTGGGAGTTTTTTACTCTGATGAGACAAACGTTTAAATTATTTGGTTAGTCGAACTTTTATTTAATATTTATATTTCTGAAAAAGTTGATTCTATATGATTTTTTTGTAAAAAGACACAAAAGACACAAATAAAGGCGAAAATATAGATATATAATTTTATTTTTAAAATGAATTATATATCTTTGTTACACATTATATATTATTTATACTTTAATTTT
>JAFTTD010000371.1 GCA_017466965.1 Bacteroidaceae bacterium | reverse complement strand
TCCACTGTCGTCTGCTGCTCCTATGCCTTTGAACCGAACAACATCGAGAGTGTCCGGAATAGTAAAGAAGAGTGCAGCGTTGGCATCGGCTGAAAATCCGCGAGAATATGTCTTGCCCATGACTTTCATTGCTCCTCCATGCTCAACATTCTTATTCTCACGCACTCTGTTGAAATATGATTTTGTGAATGTGCGTGTAAGATACTTGCCTGTGAGTGGCACTTCTGTTCCATCACGAAGAACAAGTGTTGGGTTGAGCCAGTCGGCATGGTCGTAATTGAAGTTGTCGCCTGCATCATCTATAACAAGAACAAGTTCTTTCTTTCCTTCAGGCCACTCGATGTCAACCTCTACGGCATGTCCGTCTGTAGTGTATGCCACTGTCTCACTTTTATACAGAGCCTTGTTGCCTACTACCCAACGAGTGTTGCCACGATTGAAGACGGCAAGGTAACGGTTGGTTGTTTCAGGGTCTTTGCTCGTCCAGACGGTATAACCATTATCCTCATCATTGAGAAGTTCGTGCGCCTCAACGCCATATTTATGCATTTTGTGGTATTCTTCGTTAGTAAGAAGCGAATTTGTGAACTCATCGTTTTTAGTCATATCGCCTCCGAAGAAAAGCGGTGAATGGCAAATGCCCCAAAGTGTCATCATAGTGTATTGCTCATCCTTGCTGAGGTTAGTCCAATGACCTTTGTCTGTTCCACAGAATCCGGCATCACCAACAGTTGCAGCAATCTGTCCGAGCGGAAGCATATCACAATCCGCAAAGTTTCCTGGGCGTGAGTACTTAGCCCATTCTGCCGCCTCGCGGAACACAAGATCAACTCCGTTCCATGTATCCCAAAGGTCGTCCATCATTCGCCACATATTAGCGTTTTCAAGACAGTGCTGAGCATACTGGAACTGTGTTTTTCCCGGACTGAGAGAAAGGATTATCGGACGACCTGTGCGGTCAATGGCCTTGCGTATCATCTCTATTTCATGCGTGTAATACGGACGGCTAAGGTCATCAATTTTAATGAAGTCAATACCCCATTCTGCATAAAGTTCAAATATGCTGTTATAATAGAGCTGACCATACTCATTGTTTTGAATTGTAAGATTGTCCGCCAACCATGTGCATTCAGGTGTTTTGCTTTTATACACGCTGCTCCACGGAGTTTCTTCACTGCCTTTGAGCTTTTACTGTGAAGGATTATCAAGTATATACTTTGGCAGGCCTCGCATGATGTGAATTCCAAATTTCAACCCCATGGCATGAATGGAGTCTGCCATTGCCTTGAATCCTATGTTCTTTCCGTCAACTACACATGAAGGGAATCGAGATGCAGGGGGTATGTAACGGCCATACTCATCGAGCTGACACTCCTGGTCGCCTCGCTGATTGTACCATCCTCCGCCAAGACTCGGATGCTCGGCATACCAGCGTATGTCAAGAACCACATATTCCCAGCCATAATCATCAAGATTGTTATCAACAATATACCTGGCGTTGTCCATAACAATCTTCTCGTTGGCTGAACTATAATAACAGTCCCATGAATTCCACCCCATAGGCGGAGTCATAGCCCAAGTACGGAATGTGGCAATATCGTTATCTTGCGCGTTTGCAGCAAGAGACATTGTCGCTAATAACGCAACTGAAGCAAGCTTCTTAAAAAATGCAGGTTTCATTGATTATATGTTTTAATTGGTTGACTACTTAGTTGTTTAAGGACTTTAGGGTCAGTATGGTCGGTAGGGACATTAAAGTCTTTTAGAAGTATAAGGTTTATGACGAGACTATTGAAGAAACAGAATCATTGAACATAAGTATTGAATGAATGCGGTTTTAATTTCAAGTCAAGGAACTTGTTACCTATTTTCACGCTTATGTTTTTTTCTTCATCTGTAAAGTTTCCGGCTGTAACAACAAACTGCTTTCCTTTCTTGAACACCACAACAGGTGTACCAGCTTGTTCACGTCCGCTATAGCCTATTACTTTTGTGCCTGGTGTAACGTAATGGCAGAAATGCTTGTAAGCGAAATACTCTGCAGTATAGCGCATCTTACGAGTCTTGCTATCAACCTGTATCAAAGCGTTCTGAGTCCATCCCCAAGGAGAGATTCCATTATCTGTAAGAATAAAATTCCAGTTGTAGTACTCATCACATCCGTTGCCAAGATTGTCGGAAAGAAGCATAAATGTGTGTTCACCTGCCTTCCAGTCCATACTGCCATTGCCACACTCACTCTCAGACTGCATAAACCGCAAATTTGGATAACGCTTGCGTAATTGAGGAAGATTATAACGACATTCCCATTGTGTGCCTACTCCTGTAACATTTTTCTGAAGCGTAGGGTCATCAAGTATTTTTTCCACATAGTCAAGTCGATTAGTGTTGAATGTTCCTATCCAAAGTTCCACTTCAGGGTGCTTCTTTGCAAGGGTTGGTGCAAGATACTCGTTGTTGAAGCGTAATGTTCCTTCAGCTGTCCATGCACATCCTGGATACGGAGTGTAAGAATAAGCCTCGTTCTGATACATCACTTTTGTAATAGGCAGCCCCTGCTCTGCATATAGGTCAATAAACTTGCAGAACATATCGGCGTAACACTGCAGAAAACGAGGGTCCTGAATGAAATAGTCCTGTGAGGCAAGACGGCGTGGAAACACTCCGTTGCGGTCACCAAGAAGTTTCATTTCATCAGGATTGTTGCTTTTGCCATCGTCCATGTAAAGAAGATAGTCTTTGCGAGGGTCCAGATTGTTGTGACGACTTGAAAGAACTGGATAATCCTGGTTTATCTTCATCCAAGCAGGAGGCGACCAAGGACTCATAAACAATTGCAGCTGAGGACAATACTTTTGTGCTGCACGAGCCAAAGGTATGATATTGCGCTTATCGCGCTCAATGTTAAAATATCTCAGTTCGAAATCGCCTGCCACCTCACTGCAACTATACCACGAACGAGCATAGTCATTTGCGTTCATAGAGACGCGTCCATGGGTGAAATGCAAATCACCATTCGGATCAAAAAGATTGAACATAACTTCATCCTGCTCTACACGAGTAAGCAAATTGAAGGCATCCCAATCAAGTTCATTGAAAGTTGTGCCCCAAGCACGAAATTCTGTCCCCTCTTCAGTTCCGGAAACAACAAGAATAGGCGACACCGATGATTTTGTTTTCATTGAAACCTTGTCTGCTGCCACCCAATTATCAGTTTCTGTTGTTGTAAAAACTTTGAAAGTCTGTGCATTTGACATCAAACTTGCACAAAAAAGCCCTAAAGCAAGAAAATGTTTTACTGTTGTATTCATCTTATTTTTTATATAATGTTACATAATCGCAAAAATATATGATCTGCTACATTAGTAAGGACACAAAGATACAATTATTCAATTAACACGTATATATTTGAATGTCAAAAAATGAATTCAGGACAATAAAAACATATTCGGACAGGATATTTCATGTAACATTAAAAACGGCATAAAAGCAAGAGGCACTGCGACTTTATGGTCGCAATGCCTCTTAAACTTAATCAACAGGTATATTATATATCGTAATTAAACCTGCTGGTATATTATCAAAGGATTTACTTAACAGGAGTGATGATGAATGTATATTTGTAATCCTGATAAGGCATCTGGTATTCAGCAAGTGGCCAAGCACCCCAACTGTTCACACAACCAACTCCCATTTCGCGTGATGCAATAGAAACAACAGTGAACGGACGTGGAGTGAGGTCGCCAGAGTGACGCTGAGTATAGTGCTTAACAGGGCCAGAATAAAGGTCATCATCAGTGTAATTCAAGCTCTTCATTTCGAGCGGTGCTGTACCTTCAAATTCAAGTCCCTTGCCCTGAGCATTGAGAACCTTCCAGTAACGTACACCAGTCTTGTTTCCAGACTCCTGTGGACGAATGTATGCATAATACTGGTCGGCTACAGTCTGTTTCCATACACCAAGGTTTTGTGAATAAGCACGGTCTATGTAGTTTTCATGAGGTCCCTTGCCGTAGAACTCAATATTAGAGAATTCCTTTGGCATCTGCATTTCCATACCGAAACGGAGAAGCTGTGGCTTGTTCTTAGCTTCAGGATTTACAGTGAGAGCCTGCTCAACTATGAGCTTACCAGCAGGAGTGAGAGTGTATGTTATCTTGAGTTTAGACTCAGTCATACGGATATCATACTCAGCAGTAGCAACCTGGTTATTTCCCTGTGCTTCAACCTTGAATGATGTCTTACGGAGGTTTGGCTTCTGCCATGCACCAAACTTGCGCTGGAAGTCAGCACCGTAATCATTGTCTGTTACAGGACGCCAGAAGTCAGGAAGGAGCTGTGAGTCATCCTGCATCATAGGTTTGCCGTCAACATCGAAATAAGAAATGAATCCGTTGTCGTTGTTGAATGTTACCTTCACACCGTTAGCGCTGATAACTGTATATGCTATACGCGCATCCTTCTCAACCTTTCCTGCTACGCTTGTAAGGTCAGCAACAACAGGATAAGCATATTCAGTAAGTACGAACTGCTCGTGAGCAACGCTTTCGCCCTTGTCCATAAGAGGAGCAGCCTCTGTGAGACGGTAGTCGAGGTTACAAACGATTTCCTTGCCAGCAAGTTCCTTGTTAGCGAGTGCCTTTGCAATAGCAGCGATCTTAACCTGCTTGCGAGCCTGTGGAGCAATCTTGAGTTTGCTGATGTCCATTGTACCTTCGTCAACCTTCTTTCCTTCAGCCTCTATAGACCAATAGAGAGTTACATTCTCAATAGGAGCAAAGAAGTTTTCGTTGTAAATTTCAACAGAACCGTTCTTTGCGTTCTTGAGAGTTGACCATATGTTCTGATAGTAGTATTCGATTTCCCAAGCAGTTGGGTTTGGAACACGGTCTGGACTGATTACACCGTTACAGTTGAAGTTGTTATCAGATGCAGGGAAACGTCCGAAGTCACCACCGTATGCATAAATAGGCTTGCCTGTAACCTTGCTCTTAGAACGAAGACCTCGGTCGATGTAGTCCCAAATATAACCACCCTGATACTTAGGATACTTGCGAATCATGTCCCAATACTCCTTGAATCCACCACCTGAGTTACCCATTGTATGAGCATACTCACACTGGATGAGTGGACGCCAGTTGTCACCCTTGCTATAGCGTTCACAACCTTCGTAGCCATAGTACATTGGACAGAAGATGTCAGTCTTTCCATTCTGACCAGCCTGTTCGTAATGAACTGGACGGCTTGGATCATAAGCCTTAATCCAATCGTATGCATCTTCAAAGTTCTTGCCGTAACCTGCCTCGTTTCCAAGACTCCATACTACAACACATGGATGGTTCTTGTATGCATAAACATTGTTCTGGTTGCGCTCGATATGTGCATCATGATAGATAGGGTTCTTTGCAAGAGTCTTATCTCCATATCCCATTCCATGGCTCTCAATGTTAGCTTCAGCAGTTACATAGATACCATATTCGTCGCAAAGGTCATACCAACGTGGGTCATTTGGATAGTGACAAGTACGGTCAGCATTAACATTGAGCATCTTCATAACCTTAATGTCCTGAAGCATACGTTCCATAGAAATGCAATATCCATGGTCTGGATCTATTTCATGACGGTTGACACCCTTGATAAGAACTGGCTTACCGTTAACAAGGAACTGCGCTCCCTTAATTTCAATTTTGCGGAAACCTACATTCTGAGGAATAACTTCTAAAATCTTGTCACCATCCTTGAGAACAGTGTAGAGTTTGTAGAGATTAGGAGTTTCAGCAGTCCACTTAAGTGGATTCTTTACTGCAAAATTAGCTTCTGCCTTTCCACCTGCTACTGTAGCTGTCTTTTCAACAACAGTCTTGCCAGCCTTGTCCTTAAGAGTCATAACTACTGTTTTGCCATCAGCAGCTTCTGCATCGATCTTAACAGAAAGAGTTGCGTTCTTATAGTTCTTGTCAAGGTCAGGTGTGATGAAGAGATCGCGGATATGGCTCTGAGGACGTGCATAGAGATAACACTCACGTGCGATACCGCAAAGACGCCAGAAGTCCTGGTCTTCAAGATAGCTACCATCACACCAGCGCATAATCTGCATTGCGATGAGGTTGTCCTTACCAGGCTCGATGAATTTTGTAACATCAAATTCTGCTGCAATTTTTGCATCTTCACTATAACCAACATACTTGCCGTTTACATAAACTGTAATGTTACTTGTAGCAGAACCTATATGCATATAGATTTTTTCGCCTTTCCAGTCTGCAGGAATGCGGAATGTCTTACGATAAGAACCAACATGATTGTTCTTGTCCTGAACGTATGGAGGATTAGTTGCCCAGTCATGACGCCATGCATAATGATTGTTCACATAGATGGCTTCACCATAACCGTTCATTTCCCAGTTTCCCGGTACAGGCATTGTACCCCACTTGGAGTCATCATAGTTGACTGCTTCAAATCCTTGTGGACGCTCGTTAGCATTCTCAACCCAATTGAACTTCCAAGTTCCTTCGATAGACATAAAACGCTTTGAATCTGCCTTAACGCCTTTCT
>JAFTTD010000370.1 GCA_017466965.1 Bacteroidaceae bacterium | reverse complement strand
CCTACTTCTATCAGTGCTTCTTCTGTAGTTGCTATGAGCCTTTCTTCGTTGTCAAGGTATAGGAATATGTCAACGATGTCGCCTGGTTTGCATCCTTCCGGTACATAACGCTTAGGCAGCAGAATATCTCCTATTTCACCTCCGTCAAGATACATTCCAAAATCTACCTCACGCATTACTTCAAGCTTGTTTCGCTTTCCTAATCTTATTTCTTGCATAATCTGAATCTGTCTTTATGTAAAATCTTTATATCTATATTTCCCTTTACTTTATTACTCTACTATCATTCCATCGCATAGGCGTATGGTGCGATCTGTGGTTTCTGCAAACTGCTCGTCGTGGGTGACGATAACGAATGTTTGTCCGAATTTGTCTCTTAACTCAAAAAACAACTGATGAAGTTCTGCTTTGTTCTTTGTGTCCAGGCTGCCAGAAGGTTCGTCGGCGAGAATTACAGAAGGATTGTTCATTAATGCTCTTGCTACTGCAACTCGTTGCTTTTCTCCTCCGGAGAGTTCGTTGGGCTTGTGGTCTGCCCGGTCAGAAAGTCCCAAATGGCTTAGCAGTTCCAGTGCTCTCTTTTTTGTCTCTTTCTGTGGCCTGCCTGCTATCATTGCGGGAATCATGATGTTTTCCAATGCAGTGAATTCCGGCAGTAGCTGATGAAACTGAAAAACAAATCCTATATGGGAATTTCTGAAGTTAGCCATCTGCTTTTCATTCAGCTTGGTTATGTCTGTACCGTTTATAATTATGTTCCCGCTGTCGGCATGGTCAAGTGTCCCTATAATCTGAAGCAGTGTGGTCTTGCCGGCTCCGCTTGGGCCTACAATGCTTACAACTTCACCTTCGTTGATGTTGAGGCTTATGCCTTTGAGCACTTGCAACTGTCCGAAACTTTTTCTAATATCTTTAAGTTCTATCATAATGTCAGAAGAAAGTAGTTCTTATCCCATTTTGCCAATCCATTTTGACAGCCATCTTGTTACAATGCTTCCGCTTGGTGCCAAACGTTTTCCATGAGGGTTGGAGAATGTGAAATTCTCTGTAGATTCACCATATTGGTCAGGGAATACAATCATGAGGCTGTTGTTGGCAAAGTATTTGAATATCTGCTTAGGCAGCAGTGTGAATGATTCCTGGTAGGAGATACTTCCGGGACGTGAGGTTACAATAACAAACAGATGGTCGAAACTGATTTCAGCACTTAGCATAAGCAAATCATCCCAAGATTCAAGCAACTGATATTCAGCCATTACATTACTGTACTTCTGCTTCATGTATTGTCTTATCAGTCCTATGGTTTTTTCTGTCGCATGAAAATCTATTCTGCATCCTATTTCGTTCGTCATTCGTGCAAGGCGGTCAATCCATCTGTAGAAACCGTTCTCGTATTCAGCTCTTTCAGGTACAGCCACTTTTATGCGCCTTATTGTGTTTATAGGTATCAGGAAGTTTACTATAATGAGCTGTCTGGTCATGCCGTTTATCAATCCTTGAGTAAAGTCGCCAAAGAAAGAATCGGATATGGTGCGCTTGTGATGAAGTCCAATAATGATTTCAGAGGCATCATTTTCTCGCATAGCATGAATTACTCCGTTAACGAAATTTACAGCCAGACGGCTTTGTGTCTGTATGTGAACATCGGCAGCTGCGGCTATTTGTTCTGCAGTGTTAAGACAGCGCCTGCTTTGCTCTTGTGCCACACCGCTTATGTCTGCATCGTTTACGACATTGAGGCATATGAAACCACGGTTGAGTTTCTGGTTGCGCATGAGAATAGCCGTGTTGATAAGCATTTGCGCGCTATTTGGTTCCTTTATAGGAATAAGAATCTTCTCATCGTCGCCCTTGTTCTCCTTCTCCTTGTTTTTTGCATTTTCTTCTTCAAGTTTCATTCGTCGTGCGGCTTGGTCTGTTGCAACAGAACTGATGATGCATGAGATAAGAATCATCATGACTACACCGTCGAGAACTGCATTGTTCATAAGTGGCTCGCCAGGAGCAATCTCAAGTTTTGTTCCTACCATGACCATGGCAAGGGCTCCGGCTGCATGCGCTTCGGTAAGACCAAACATCATGAGTCCGTTGGCATGGGTGAATTTGAAGATGTGTCTTGCAATTCCGGCAGCAATGTATTTTGAAAAAGTTCCAGCTACAACCATTACTACTACAACGAGCAGAGCTTTCATGTCGTTAACAATAGGAGACAGATTGACTAACATTCCAACCCCAATCAGGAAGTATGGTATGAAAATTGCGTTTCCTACAAACTCTATGCGGTTCATCAGCGGTGATGTGCGAGGAATGAACTTGTTGAGCACGAGTCCTGAAAGGAATGCTCCAAGAATGCCCTCAAGTCCGCACAATTCTGCCATGCCAGCTGCAAGGAACACCATGCTTATGACAAAGGTATATTGCATAACAGGGTCTGAATAGCGGCGGAAAAAAGCCCTTATAAGTAAAGGGGCAAGCAAGAACATCACTGTAAGATATGCAGTGCATTTGACGGCAAAGAAAATCCAGAACCATGCATCGTTGCTACCCTTGTAAGTGCCTGAAATACCTGCAAGAATAATAAGGGAGAATAGCAGTGCGAACATCGTCGCAGCAATAGAAACTGTGACACTTTTATGACGATTTACTCCATATCTTCCGGTTATAGGGTATGCAACCAGTGTATGCGAAGCAAGGATACATGCCAGAAGCAATGAAGCCGGGATGCTGTAGTTTAAAAGCCAATAGCCTGAGGCAAAACCGAAAGCGAAAGGTATAATAGAGGTGAGAAGACCAAATACAATGCCACGAGTGCGGTTGTGCTTCAATCCCTGCATGTCCATTTCAAGGCCTGCAAGTGTCATAATATAGTAAATGCCTACTTTGCCGAAAAGTTCGAAACTGGCATCACGTTCAAGCAACCCAATTCCGTGCTCGCCAATAAGGACGCCTGCAAGAATCATACCAATAAGGTGCGGTATGCGGAGGCGAGTGAAAATCATTGGAGCAAACAATATGATGCTTAGTACGATGAAGAACACCCATGTAGGGTCTGTTATGGGAAAATTCAGATAAGAGGTTAAAAAGTCCATAAAATTAAGTGTTCTTCAGTGTTAAAGGTACTATTTTGCTTAAAATGGTTGCATTTTTCAGTCAAAACTCTTGTTATCAGATAAATGCATTGCAAAGTTAGCGAAAAACTTGATAAAATCTGTCAAAATTCAATGAAATGTTATAATTTTGCAACGTTTTGAAGTTATATACTTGTTTTAAGGTAATAAGAATTGTATAATCAATTAATAATTATTTAGTAATGAAAGTAGCTATCGTTGGTGCCAGTGGTGCCGTAGGACAGGAATTCCTTCGTGTCCTTGAAGAGAGAAACTTCCCTGTTGATGAACTTGTGCTGTTCGGCTCTGAGCGCAGTGCAGGCAAAAAATATATTTTCCGTGGAAAGGAGCATGAAGTGAAATTGCTTCAGCATGGAGATGACTTCAAAGGTGTTGACATTGCATTTACATCTGCTGGAGCTGGCATATCAAAGGAGTTCGCTGAAGACATAACAAAACATGGAGCAGTCATGATTGATAATTCAAGTGCATTCAGAATGGACGAGGATGTTCCTCTTGTGGTTCCTGAGTGCAATGCGGAGGATGCGTTGAATCGTCCGCGCGGAATTATCGCTAATCCTAATTGTACGACTATAATGATGGTTGTAGTGCTTAAGCCAATTGAAAATCTGTCGCACATCAACCGCATACATGTGGCAAGTTATCAGTCTGCTTCTGGAGCAGGAGCTGCGGCTATGGCTGAATTGCAGCAGCAGTATAAGGAAATAATGGAAGACAAGCCTGTGACTGTCAACAAGTTCGCTTATCAGCTTGCATATAATGTGATTCCTCAGATAGACGTGTTCCAGGACAACGGATACACAATGGAGGAGATGAAGATGTTCAACGAGACAAAGAAGATTCTGCACAGCGATGTTAAATGCTCTGCAATGTGTGTACGTATTTCTTCATTACGCGCTCATTCTGAGGCTGTTTGGGTAGAAACTGATGAGCCTGTTACAGTGGAAGCTGCACAAAAGGCATTTGCAGAAGCAGAAGGTGTTACTCTTCTTGATGATCCTTCAACAAAGACATATCCAATGCCGCTTTTCACAGCTGGTAAAGATGATGTTTTTGTTGGTCGTGTACGTAAGGACCTTGCTAATGAGAACGGACTTACATTCTGGCTCTCTGGTGACCAGATAAAGAAAGGTGCAGCTCTTAATGCTGTTCAGATTGCAGAATACTTGATAAAAGTTGGTGATGTGAAATAATGACGTCTTAAGTTAAATTGCTTATTAACTAACGTTATTTGCCAACAGAAAGCATTTTTGCATATAATAAAAGGATG
>JAFTTD010000369.1 GCA_017466965.1 Bacteroidaceae bacterium | reverse complement strand
GTCAAGACGAACATAGTCAACGACCGCGGCATTCATATCTTCAAGTCAATGTTAGCATGGCAGAAATGGGGCAACGGAGAAACTCCTGAATCAAGCGGAAAGAAAGGTGACCATCTCATTGGTGACTACTATGTAGCTTTTGACAAACATTATAAAGCAGAATGTGATGAGCTTCAGAAAGCATACATTTCTGAAGGTATGACAGAAGACGAAGCAAAGGAAAAGGCTAAACAGGAAGCTCCACTCATTAAGGAAGCTCACGACATGCTCGTGAAATGGGAACAGAACGATCCAGAGGTTCGTGGACTTTGGAGAATGATGAACGAATGGGTGTATGCCGGATTTGACGAGACCTACAAAATGATGGGTGTAAGCTTTGACAAGATTTACTATGAGTCTGACACATATCTTGAAGGTCGTGAGAAGGTTATGGAAGGTCTTGAAAAAGGCTTTTTCTACCGCCGACCAGATAATTCTGTATGGGCAAATCTTGAAGCTGAAGGACTTGACGAGAAACTCCTTCTTCGTAGCGACGGCACATCAGTATATATGACCCAAGATATAGGTACTGCAAAACTCAGATTCCAGGACTACCCTATTGACAAGATGATATATGTTGTAGGAAATGAACAGAACTACCATTTCCAGGTTCTTTCAATACTCCTTGACAAACTCGGTTTCAAATGGGGTAAGGACCTCGTGCATTTCTCATATGGAATGGTGGAACTGCCTAACGGAAAGATGAAAAGCCGCGAAGGTACAGTCGTTGATGCCGATGACTTGATGGATGAAATGATAAACAATGCTTACGAAGTCTCTAAGGAAATGGTCAAGAAACTTGAAGGTGTAAGTGAAGAAGAAGCACGCGAGACCGCTCGTAAAGTCGGACTTGGAGCACTTAAATATTTCATACTCAAGGTGGATGCACGTAAGAACATGCTGTTCAATCCTGAAGAAAGTATTGATTTCAATGGTAATACCGGACCATTCATACAATATACTTACGCACGAATATCATCTATTCTGCGCAAAGCTGCCGAAGCAGGCATTATTGTTCCGGAAACACTTCCTACTGACATTACCCTTGACACCAAGGAAACTGAACTTATCCAGAAACTAAATGGATTTGTAGCAGCAGTACGTCAGGCTGGCATAGACTACAGCCCTTCAGGCATTGCTAACTATTGCTACGAACTTACAAAGGAATTCAATCAGTTCTATCATGATTTCAGCATTCTCCGTGAAGAAAATGAGCATAAGAAAGTATTCCGTCTTGCTCTTTCAAAGAACGTTGCTAAGGTTGTTCGCCTCGGAATGGGACTTCTCGGAATTGAAATGCCTGAAAGAATGTAACATCATTTTTAAGTCTGATTTAAGAACTTAAGTCCAACTCAGAAAATTCAGAACTCTCGGACAATTCTGATTGCTCAAATTATTCCGGTTATTCAGATTATCCCGACTCTCTGAATTTTCCGAGTTTTCTCACCTAAAATCAAACAAACCAGTCCATTCCTAAACATAAAACAATAATGTCTAAAAACAAACAAAAGTATTACGTTGTCTGGAACGGGCTTGAAACAGGAGTCTTTTCTACATGGAAAGATTGCGAACGACAAATAAAAGGTGTGCAGGGAGCACTCTACAAATCGTTCGATACAGAAAAAGAAGCAGAAGTTGCGTATGCATCAAATCCATGGCTCTACATGAATAAGAAAGAGCATGACAAAACAGACAATACGCAAACAAAAATACAGGATGTTCCGAATTATCGAAATGACACTGTACTTCCACTTCCGCTCGAAGTTGAAGCAGAAGCTCTTGCTGTTGACGCAGCATGCAGTGGAAACCCGGGAATGATGGAATACCGGGGTGTGTATCTGCGCACTGGTCAGGAGATATTCAAATTTGGCCCGGTTCTTGGCACAAACAACATAGGAGAGTTCCTAGCCATTGTCCATGCCTTGGCAATGCTGAAGAAGAAAGGCTCCACAATGACCATATACAGTGACAGCAAAATTGCCCAACTATGGGTAAAGAAGAGGGAATGCAAAACAAAGCTTGAGCGAAACGATAAAACAGAACAACTGTATCAAATGATTGCACGAGCCGAATCATGGCTGCATTGCAATACTTATCCTAACAGGATTGTAAAATGGGAAACAGACAAATGGGGAGAAATTCCAGCCGACTTCGGCAGAAAATAATCCCCTTGTTTTGGACATTCTTTTGCGAGACTTTAATAAAAGAATAATTATTACAATAAACACACAGCTGAAGATATGAGAGAGGTCTACAGAATAATGGGAGGATATTTTGTCCGTTACAAGAAGTTCATAATCGGAACACTCAGTGTCAACATTCTTTCCGCAATATTCAATGTTGTTTCATTTTCGGTACTTATGCCGATACTTGAAATCCTCTTTGAAACAAAACATGAAAGATATGTTTTCATTCCTTGGGACACCCCTGATGTTGATATGAAAACAGCCGCCTTCAACAATCTATACTACTACTCTCAGCAGATGGTTGACAGCTATGGCCCATCTACTACACTCCTTCTTCTTGGAATTATACTATCAGTTCTCACTCTGTTCAAGACAGCAGCATATTTCGGAGGTTCTGCATGCCTGATGCCGTTACGCACAGGAATAGTTCGCGACATTCGTAATGACATCTATAGGAAAATACTTAAACTGCCTCTGTCTTTTTTCTCAGAAGAACGCAAAGGAGATATTCTGGCACGTGTTAGTACAGACGTAAACGAAATAGACGGTTCAATAGGAAATTCGCTTGATATGGCAATAAAGAACCCTATTCTTATCTGTGTGTATGTAGGAAGCCTCATCGCCATCAGCTGGCAACTGACAATATTCACATTCTTGGTTGTACCATTCCTTGCATGGGGTATTGGCTCTATCGGCAAAAAGCTCAAAAAGAAATCTCTATTTGCTCAATCAAAATGGAGTGATGGCATAAGCCAAATAGAAGAAACTTTAGGAGGACTACGCATCATCAAAGCCTTTATTGCAGAAAAAAAGATGGAAGACCGCTTCATCAAAGTAAACAATGAATTCAGAGATGCTGCAATGAGAGTTGCAATACGACAGTCTGCAGCTCATCCCGTAAGCGAGTTTCTTGGTACTTGCATGATTGTCATTGTATTATGGTTTGGAGGTTATCTCATATTCAATGGAAACTCAATGATTGATGCAAGCGCATTCATATATTACCTGGTTATTCTTTACACCACGCTCCAGCCTATCAAGGACCTTTCTAAAGCAGGATACAGCATACAGAAAGGTATGGCATCAATGGAGCGAATAAACAAGATACTGCAGGCTGAAAACAACATAAAGGAAATTGACAATCCTGTTAAAATAGAAGGACTGAAAAAGTCTATTGAGCTTAAGAACGTGTGCTTCAGTTACAATGATACCAAAGAGATTCTTCACGACATAAACATCACCATTGAGAAGGGCAAAACTATAGCTCTTGTCGGACAATCTGGTTCTGGAAAAAGTACACTCGTGGACCTTATACCGCGCTATCATGACATCAATTCTGGAAACATACTCATTGATGGTGAAGATGTCAGAAACCTGTCTATCAAATCTCTTCGCTCTATAATTGGGAATGTAAATCAGGAAGCCATACTTTTTAATGACACCGTATTCAACAATATTGCATTCGGAGTGGAAAATGCCACACAGGAGCAGGTGGAAAATGCTGCACGAATAGCCAACGCACATGACTTCATCACAGAAATGGAGGATGGCTACCAGACAAAAGTTGGAGACCGTGGCTGCAAACTCTCAGGAGGACAGCGTCAGCGCATTAGCATCGCACGAGCCATCTTGAAGAATCCTCCTATACTGATTCTTGACGAAGCAACTTCTGCATTGGATACAGAATCCGAGAAACTCGTTCAGGACGCTCTTGAAAAATTGATGAAATCTCGTACAACCATTGCAATAGCACACCGTCTTTCAACAATAAAAAACGCAGATGAAATTTTTGTACTCCATGACGGCCATATAGTAGAACGTGGAAATCATGAAACACTTCTTGCCGCTGGCGGCTATTACAAGAAGCTGAATGACATGCAAGCATTATAGTCCGGTATTATCATAACAAAGAAATCCTGATTAATCAGATCATTAAGAGTTTTCAGAATACTTGGAAATTTCAGAATACTCAGATTAACCACCTCAAAAACACAAGCGTATGAAAGAGCGTCTATTATATATACTCAAGGCATTCATGCTTATCACTGTTGTTTCGGTCATACAGAAACCATTGTTCATCATGCTAAATGACAATTCTGGAAGCATATCACTTCAAGACTATATGGAAGTGATACTGCATGGTCTGAAGCTTGACGTTGCTATTACCTGCTATCTGATAGCCATACCCGTATTATATGTGGCCGCAAGCTGTTTTTTCTGCAAAATTCCTATACGCAAGATTATGGCGCCTTACTACAGCATCGTCAGCTTTATAATCATTCTCATATACGTTGCCGATGCAGCCATATACCCTTTCTGGGGATTCAAAATCAATTCTTCCATATTCCTTTATACAGACAATCCCACAGCCGCATTGGCCAGTGTGTCAACATCATTCATTGCAATAAGAATCCTGTCCATAATCTTATTTACAGCAGTTGTGACTTACCTGTTCTGCAAAACGACACCAAAGCATTTTAAGACAAGATGTAAGTACAAACTCTCAACATTGTTGTTCATACCTATCCTTGGGCTCATGTTCCTTGCTATACGCGGTGGTGTTGGCGAATCAACATCGAACGTCAGCTCTGTATATTACTCTGACAACAACTTCCTGAATCACTCGGCAGTAAATCCGGCTTTCAGCATGTTCTATTCTTTAGGCAAAGCACAAGATTTTGAAAGTGAATTTCGCTTTTATAGCCAAGAAGAATGTGACGAAATCATATCTGATTTCTATCCGAAAGAATCACAAAGCCCCAAAATTCTGCTTAATAATATCCGCCCAAATATCCTGTTGTTCATTTGGGAAGGATGCGCATCGCAATTTGCAGGTTTCATTGGAGGGCGCGAAGGTATAACTCCCAATCTTGACCGTCTTGCAAATGAAGGCATTGCATTCACGTCATGCTATGCCGGCAGTTATCGCACAGACAGGGGTGTTGTTTGTCTCTTGAACGGATGGTTAGGGTTACCAACCGCATCACTAATGAAAATGCCTGAAAAGAATCGCAACCTTCCATCCATTGCACGATCATTGGCACAAGAAGGATATAAAAATGACTTCTGGTACGGAGGCGACATAGGTTTTACAAACATGAGCAGTTATCTGTATGAATCTGGATATTCATTTTTGAAAAGTGACAAAGACTTTCCTTCATCAGCACGCAGCAGTGAATGGGGAGTACCAGACCACATTCTTCTCGACAGTCTTGCAACAGATATTTGCAGAAGACCAGCAACTACGCAACCATGGTTCACAACAGTACTCACACTCAGTAGCCATGAACCATGGAACGTACCATTTGAACGATTCTCAGACAAGAAAGAGAACAGCTTTGCATACACAGACGACTGCTTGGGAAAATTCATTGACCAAATAAAAAAATCAGAACATTGGGACAACACACTTGTTGTTATCATTTCAGACCACGGCATCAAGCCAAACAGAGACAAGGGACTTGACTACAGAGCCACCCACATTCCGATGGTATGTACTTGAGGAGCTGTCAAATCTGCTTCTGTAGTAAATACGCTAATGAATCAATCGGATGTTGCAGATACTATTCTCTCGCAACTGAACATCGCACACGATTCATTC
>JAFTTD010000368.1 GCA_017466965.1 Bacteroidaceae bacterium | reverse complement strand
CTGCTATTTCAGCAGAATTTGTACCTACGAAACGTCCAGCTGTAACAATGTTATTTATATTATAGAGTCCTTCACCTACAGCTGTAAATGTCCAAGCAGCTTTCTTGTCTGCAGATGTTGACATAGTCCATGCATTGCCACCAGCCAAACCTACATAGTATGAACCACTCTTCAAATAGTATGTACCAGCCTTTTCTGCAGGAACGAAAGAAATAGCGCTTGGAGTATCCTGAATCTTAACTCCAGCATCTGAAAGGTTCATATATACATCACCTTCAACATTAAGTTTGAACTGATAAAGAGTCTTTTCATTAGGAAGAGTCTGTGATGCAGTATATGCTTCTGTTGCAGCAGCAAGTGTTTCAATAGCAGTTTTAACTTCTTCAAGAGTTGCATCTGCATTGTCGTATATAGCCTTAGCTGCAGCAACAGCAGTAGCGTATGTATCAAAAGCAGCAGCAGGAATCAAGAAGAGACCTTCGCCTACACCAGCCTTAGCATCAACTGTAGCCTGAGCAGCAGCAATTACTGCGGCAAAATCAGCTTTCGCAATTTCAGCATCAAGAGCATCTGTATGAACAGCCAAAAGTGAAGCATTACATACAGAGAACCACATATGAGTTGCTGATGCAGTACCACCTGTTGCAAATGTCACTTCTTCTCCTTCTTCTGCAGTTACTTCAAATGCAATATAACGCCATTCGAATCCACGTCCCTTATCATCGTTTGCATAAGTTCCGTCAGAAGTGAAATTAGCAGTACCATTAACATCGATACCATATCCCACATCACCCTTTGATGTGAAGAAAACTTTTGTTTCACCAACTTGGATGAATGACTGAACTGCTTCATTTGAAGCGGCACGTCCTGCAACCTTAAGAACATATTTTCCCTTTGAAAGAGTTACAGTAACAGAAGCCTTATCATCAAAGCTTGCTGCTCCCCAACCACTAGAGTTCTGCTCATAATAAGTTGTAGTATTTGTTCCATCCCAGTGCTGTCCCTTGTTTGGAGCAAGAGTACCTGTCCAAGCAGAAATATCACCAATTTTGCTTGTTGCATCAAGAGTATATGTAGCCATTACGTGATTGTATTCTGCCACCTTAATTTCATTAATAGCGATATTAACAACAACACCATTAACGTTTTCTGCAGAAACCAATGCTTCATATTTAGCCACATCTACACCAAGAGTTTTTGCATATTCAATTTCAGCTGTAAGCGCTGCAATTTCTTCTGCTGTTGCAGCTGCGCCTTCACCATAATACTTCAAAGAAACATTATCAAGGCCCATCCAATTTGCAACTGCTGTAGTCTGTTCAAGACCTACTTCAACTGCATTTGATGTTACTTCTACAAGCACGCTATATGCTGTCGGAGCACCTGCCACAAGTGAAGTCTTAGCTTCATTTGCATAAACATACTGGCATGAAGCATCAAATGTATTTACAAAAGCACAGATGCTAAGTTCATAAACACCGTTAGGGATGTTTTCAATTGTCTGGTACATCTTTCCCACATATGGGTTTGGATTCCAGTTCTCAAAGAAATAACCTGTAAATGCACCCTGCTGATTATTTGCAGTTGTCTGATTTTGTGCCTTTGTTGTTGTTTTCCAAGGAGATGTTTCACCCCATGTGTCAAATGTTCCATTTACAACAAATCCTGCAGCAACAGGGTTAACAGCACTTGCTCCTGCAACAGCATTTGTATTTACAGCTAAAGTTAATGCATTCTTCAAAGGAGCAACGGCCGCATTTACTTCTTCTATAGAAGTTGATGCATCATAAACACCCTGAGCAACAGCTATAGCAGCTGTAAGAGCCTCTGTTGCAGGTGTTACTGCATTAGCAGCTTCTATTACAGCCAAAAGTTCTGCCTTTGCACTTGCCAAAGCAGCTTCTTCTGTTGTATGGAAAGTCAAAGTCTTAATCTGGATTGTATGCCAGTTAGAGCCATCAGCCTTCTTTGTCATACCCATCTTAAGAGTTCCGTCTGTAACTTCAACGTTCTCAAGTGTGTAAGACTGACCGTTGTTAAGGTCTGGATTGTGAACAACAGGGATTGAAAGCTCTACATTGTTTGCGAACAAGAATGTGCAATCCATCTGTCCGTTTGTAGCAGCAGATTCAAATCCACGATTAGGAGTGTAACGTGCATTAGCATAGAGCTCAACGGTGTAAGTACCGTTCTCGAGACCTTCAACAGTCTGCCACAACACATCACCAAGAGTAGCTGTAGTAGTCTCATACTTCTCAGGCATAGAAATACCATCAATGTTAACAGGACCACCAGAAGCGTTCCATGCAGCTTTGCTTGTGCCAACAAGAGCAGTCTTGTCAATATCCACCGCAAAAGCATTCACGCTAAACAACATTGTAAACAACAATGTTGCCAAAGAAAGTAAGTTTCTTTTCATTGTGATAGGTTTTAAAAGTTAGAAAATAAAAAATAGAAAAATTAATGTTTATACATATTATTAAAAGTGGACAAATATATTCATATTAAACGGGAAATGCAATTAAATCGCAAAAAAAGTGCCAAAAAGTGAAAAAAAAGCAAAAAAACGAGCCGTTTTCTATGATTAATTGGAGGGTTATAAGGAAGGAGGAGGAGTTAAGGAGGTAAGAAGTTAAGGAGTTAAGAAGGAGTTAAAAGAAGGAGTTAAAAGAAGGAGTTAAAAGAGGGAGTTAAAAGGGGACGAATGCATAGGATGTTTCCATTTCTTCGTCACCCCTGGACACTCTACATAGGGTCAACATCAAAATATATGTTCAGAGAATTGGCAAGAGGAAGGGACAGTATTTCCCTGCGAATATCCTTCAATAATGTGCGCACCTTATATATAGAAGCGCCAATTTCTATTTTTAGTATTATTTTGCGTATAAAAAGAGATTGCACTCTGCCAACAGGGGGACAATCCGGTCCGAGCACTCTGTCGCCAAAGACCAAACGCAATCTGTCAGCCATGATGGAAGCCAACTGTTCAACGCGCTGATTGTCACGATGTTTCATATACACATATATCAGGCGATGGAATGGCGGATAACGGAACAGACGACGTTCAGCCATCTGGTTATTATACATTGAGACATAGTCGTTTGCCACTACTTGCGTTATGATGTCCGAATCAGCACTTCTTGTCTGAAGCACTACTTTTCCCGCATGGTTCTTTCTTCCTGCACGTCCTGCCACTTGTGCAATAACATGGAATGCGCGCTCATGACTTCTGAAATCGGGCATATTAAGCATAGTGTCAGCATCGAGTATGCCTACAACACTCACATTATCAAAGTCAAGGCCTTTCGACACCATCTGCGTCCCTATGAGTATATCGCTCTTATGGTCTGCAAACTCTGAAATTATTCGTTCGTATGCGCTTCTTGTACGAGCTGTATCAAGGTCCATCCTCTGCGTCACTGCATCAGGGAATAGTTTCTTTATTTCATCTTCCACCTTTTCAGTTCCAAGCCCGACACTCATAAACTCCCCCTCTTCACACTGCGGGCACCTCACCGGTATTCCGTACGTATGTCCGCAATAATGACATGAAAGCATTCCTGTTCTCTTATGATATGTGAGGCTCACATCACAGTGCTCACAGCGTGGCACCCATCCACAATTCTTGCACTCTATAAATGGCGAATAGCCTCTTCTGTTCTGAAACAATATCACCTGCTCTTTGTTTGCAAGGGCCCGTTCTATCTCTTCAACGAGAGTCTGCGAAAAAGCCCCCTTCATCCTTTTCTGATGCTTCAGCCTCTTGATGTCAACAGTGCATATTTCAGGCAGTTTCATGTCCTTGTAGCGCTGAGTCAGTTCCACATATCCGTATCTCCCATTACGAGCATTGCTGTATGATTCTATTGAGGGCGTTGCCGTACCGAGAAGGGTTTTGGCACCAAGCTGGCGCGCCAGCATTATAGCCGCTCCTCGCGCATGGTATCTTGGCGCAGGGTCCTGCTGCTTGTACGACGTTTCATGTTCTTCGTCTATAATCACAAGCCCAAGATTTCTGAACGGCAAGAACACAGACGAGCGAACTCCGAGGATTATATCATACGGATTACCTGAAAGTTGTCTTTTATAAACTTCCACACGTGCATTATCAGTGAACTTTGAGTGATACACACCCAGCCTGTCACCAAAAACTTTCTTCAGACGTTCTGTTATTTGAGTTGTCAGCGCTATCTCCGGAAACAGATACACGACCTGTTTTCCCTCAGTCAAGCACTTGTTTATCAGATGTATATAAACTTCAGTCTTTCCACTTGAAGTAACTCCATGAAGCAATGTTATGTCTTTATCCGTGAAGCTTTTGCAGATTTCGTCAAAAGCCTTCTGCTGCGAAGGATTCAGAGTATTTACAAGGCCCTCACAATCAGCGAAAAGAGATTCTTTTTTCTTCTTCCTTGCTCCGCCCTCCTCTTGTTTCATGCCTCCCGGTAATGCAGCCTTATACACTTCGCCAAGCGAACAGATATAGTAGTCCGCCATCCACTTCCAGAATTCTATCTGTTCTCCACTGACCGACGGAGTTACGTCAAGTACCTCGCTCACTACCTTAATCACAACCCCTACCGGAGCATCGTCATGCAGTTTTTCAACAACACCAATATGCGTTTTCTTTGCACCGAAAGGCACAACAACACGACACCCTCTCGCCACACGACATTCCATATCCTTGGGAACAGCGTATGTGAAAGTGTCAAATGGCACCGGTAGTATTATGTCTGCAAACATGTGTTTAAGTTTTTGAGTTCTTGAGTTTTTATGTTATAGTAGTCCGTAAGCTTACCTTACAACCTTATAACCTTACAACCTGATCATTATGCTTTTATCTATACAAAACGAGTCACCATAGAAAGTGACTCGCTTTAGATTATAAATCATCTAAGTTTCGCAAGTATTCGTCTGAGCCTCTGTAACTCCCTTCAACTTGCGGAAATTGAATTACTTAAAAAATATACGCAATAGAAATCTGGTGAGTATTGCTCTTGAAATCCTTCTTCAAAGCATCCTTAGCAACGCCAAGAACAGTATTGAACGCACCGTCCTCTTTCACTTCACCCGTATTGCCGAGAGCGATATTATAGTTATAGCCTACCTGAATATGGCGAAGCACCTTGATACCTGCACCAATGTTCCAGCTGAAATCAGACTTGTTGAGTGCATAGCTCTGCTTCAAGATATTCTTTCCGCCTATATTATATGAGAACTGAGGACCTGTAGCGGCATACACACTTGCAAGGCTACCCAATCCGATAGTATATTTAACGTTGATTGGAATATCAATGTAGTGAAGTGTTTCAGAAACACTCTGTCCACTCTCTTCATTCTCAAGTTTCAGGCTCTTGTTGTCATAGAGAAGAGCCGCATCAACGCCAAGTCCAACAATAGGAACAGTAAACTCAACCATAGGACCAACGAAGAATCCGTTACGATTGTCTGCATTTATCACTTCCTTTGAAAGGCTTGGATTAGTAACATTCAAACCAGCTTTCACACCAAACTTAAACTGCGCATTTGCAGGCATAGCCATCACCATTGCAATGGCAAACAAAATAAATCCGTAAAATTTCTTCATATCAATGATATTTTATTGTGATTAGACGACAAATATATACATTTATTAGTAATTTGGCAAAACAAAGAAATATTTTTTTCAAAAATAATACAGATTTTCGCAACACACAAAATATCTCAAAAGCACATCAAAAGTTATAAAAGTCAGTGACATTTACATATAAGGCATTGGCATATATATAAAAGTCAGTGACATTTATATAAAAGCCAATGAGTTTTACACCTCTTAAAATAGTAAGTTGATAAATTTGGTAATACGCAGTGCTTTCATTACCTTTGCATGGATTAGAAAAAACATGAATATACATTATACTAATATATGTCTAT
>JAFTTD010000367.1 GCA_017466965.1 Bacteroidaceae bacterium | reverse complement strand
TGCGGAATGCCTATTCCTGTATCTGACACGGTGATTGTCCATGAATCCTTTGATATGTGTCCCTTAATTTTTATGCTGCCTTTTTCTGGTGTGTATTTTAGTGCGTTGTTGATTATGTTCTGCACTATGCTGTCCATTCTGTTTCTGTCAATGAACACTTCTAATTCTTCAAAGTTTGATGAATAGTCAAGTGTGATGTTTTTGGTTTTGGCATAAATGCGGAATGGTTTCAGGAGTTCCAGAAAATAATATTCAATGCGTACTTTAGAGAGTTTCAGTTTCGGATTTCTGATTTTCAGTCGCTCAATGTTAAGCAGGTCTCCTGTCATCATCAGCAGATTGTTGGCATTATTGAGTATGATTTTTATGTACTCTTGTCCGCGTTCAGAGAGAGTCTCGTTGCGTGAAATCTCTTCTAACGGCGCTTTTATCAATGTGAGTGGAGTTCGTATTTCATGTGCTGCGTGAATGAAGAACCTCACTTTGTCCTCGGCAAGTACTCGCCTGTTACGGTATTTGAAGAACAGATAAACAAGGAATATCACCAGCATGAAAAGAGTGAGATACATCAGCAGGGCTGGCGATGTAAACCACCAAGGCTGTTTTATTGAAATATACAGTTCTCTTTCTTCCAGCAGGCGCAAGTCTTCTACGCTGTATGCCCTGACGAAAAGTCTATATTTGCCCGGATTTAGGAGGTATCTGATCTGTCTGTTGGTTGAGAGTGTTGTCCATGTTTCGCTAGTGCCGTCTAATCGCCATGAATAAAGGAAGGCGTAAGGATTGTCGTAGTTCAAGTTACTGACTGTAAATGCAATCTGCCTTTCGTTAAACCCGAGATTCAAGGAATCAAAGTCAAGGCTTGGGCTTTTTGGCTTTCCGCCAATATACAAGCGTGAGAAGATAATGTTTGACTCCGTGGTTCGTGGCGGTTCTATTTTGTCGGGTATTTCAATTACTCCATCGTAGGTGCCAAAAAATATTCTGTTGTCCGATGTGAGTAGCTTGCTTTTTTTATAGAAAGCATGTGGCATCATTCCGTTCCATTGTTGCCAGTTGGCAAATGTACCGGCATAAGGATAGAATTTGGTTATACCTCTGTCGGTAGTTAGGATTATGCTGTTGTCATTGTCTTCAATAACAGAAAGTATGTTGTTTGTTGTTAGACTACTGTTGGCATATGTAAATTGTTCAAAATCGTTAGGACCATTGGTAGAGTTTGCTCGTTTCACAAACAATCCTTCGTCTACTGTTGCGATATACAAGTCACCGTTTTTAGCTGTGAGCACATCGTTTATATCAACGCACTTAGGAGGAAGTTCGTATAATGACTTTTTGCCAGTGTTGATGTTTACAGAGGAAAGTCCCTTAAGAGTGACCAGCCAGAAATTGTCTTCGTCTTTTGGAGCCAGCAGTATAGAGTTTCTTTCTAAAGGGTATCTTTTGTAAATCTTTCTTGCCCAGTCTATAGAAACAAGGAAACGTTCTCCAGCAAGCCATACCTTGCCGTTCCTGTCTTTGTAGAATCCTCTGAATGCTCTGTCTGAATTGTCTTCCAATCCGAAATATTTTGGGCCGATCGGTATTACATTCCCTGACTCTTTTTCTATAACGAACAGGCCGCTCATAAGTCCTCCTGCCACAACTGTTCCTGGAGAAATTTCGCCTATTGTAAGGAATGCGAGGCTACTATATTTGTCTTCTCTGAGGAATTGTCTCCATCTTTGCTTTTTCCTTTCAAACAGGCTTACGGCGCTGCTTGTTGAAACCCATATATCTCCGTCAGAATCTTCTATGAGCGATGTTGCAACTCCAGAAGATACGCTGTTTGAACTGTTGTGATTTATGTATTGTTCAAATGAAGGATAGCCAATGTTATAGCAGCAAACGCCATACGGATAGTTGGCGAACCAGATGCGTCTTTTGCTTGGATCGGGATACACGCTCAGTGTAATATTGCCTTTTAATCCCAATGTTTCGTTATATTCAGAGAGAAGATAATTGCTCAGTTTGCGACTTTTGGCTTCAAGCTTGAATACACCTCTTCCTTCCGTTGCTATAAGCAGGCGCTGGTCGTTACTGAAAAGATTGCGTATGTCCATAACGCAGGCATCGTATATGCTTTTCATCAGATAAGCCTCTACGGCGCTCTCTTCATTGTCCAAGTCAATCATGTAGAATCTGCTTTTGTTGTCAAACACAAGAATGCTTGAACTGTCATTGCAGATTTTCATTTTATGAGCGTTGATGTCGTTCGTTGAGTTTATGTTGTCAACGTTGGTGATGTCGTATGTAAGTTCCTTCTTTTTCCATTCAAGCGGTTTGTTCATAGAATAGAACTTCCATTCGTTGTTTTTCTTTTCAATGACGAACAGTCCGTGTTCTGTCCCTGCTATGAATTTCTCAGGATTGACATACTCGGCACATTTGATTTTGTGAGGAAGGTGGAATGCGAGTTGTGTCTGCTTCTTGCTCTTGATGTCGTAAACAAATATGTTTTTCTCGTTTGAAATCCATATGCGGTTGTCTGAATCAAGAAAAAGGAAACGGATTCCGTCACTGTCTGCATTCTCAATAGGTGTGTATTCGAAATCGCCCTTTTCGTTGTTGAACCGGCATATTTCGTTGCCCTCGGTTGTTCCTATTTGCCAGATGCATCCGTCGTGGTCTTCAACGAGCTGGAAAACTGGCGTAAGTCCGATAGGTCGGTTTTCTGTCTTAAGAGGAAAATGTATGAAATCAATGCCGTCGAACCTGTCAACTCCGTTGCTGTTGAGGAACCACATGAAGCCGTCCTTGTCACGGGCAATGGAATAAACGTTGTTGTTTTTAAGGCCTTTTTCTGTCGTGAGATTGCGGTATAACTGTGCATCCAACGTAGCCTGTTGGATGATAAAAATTAAAAATAACAATAGCAATCTCTGCATCAATAACTGTCTTGTTTGCCTTTAAGTGATATAAAAATGAAGAATAGTAATAAAAACTTGGAGCTTTGCTGTAATACAGACATTTCTGATTACTTACTCCTTGTTTTTTTCTGTAAAAATGGGCACGTATATCACGAATGCACGTATCAGAATGTACGATTCGTAAAAATACGTGCCCTTATCTGTATTATATTTTAATTATTTCTTGTTAGCTTCAACCCACTTGCGTGCGTTTACGAATGCTTCAATCCATGGAGTCACTTCGTCAGCCTTGCGGTCTGCAGGGTAGTTGGCTTCCTGCCAAGGGAAGATAGCGCGCTCAAGGTGAGGCATCATTGCCAAATGGCGTCCGTCAGCGCTTGCAAGTCCGGCGATGTCGTAGTCACTGCCGTTCGGATTTGCAGGATAACCAGAATAATTGTATTTAGCAACCACGTTGTATTTTTCTTCTGCGTATGGCAGAGAGAAACGTCCCTCTCCGTGAGCGACCCAAATACCCAGTTTGCTGCCGCTGAGCGAACCGAACATCACACTGTTGTTCTCTGGTATTCTGAGGGTGACGAACTCGCTCTCGAACTTGTGAGAAATATTGTGTTCCATCTTTCCGCGTTCTGTATGTTCCGGATTTATAAGGTTGAGCTCCATCATCAGCTGGCAACCGTTGCAGATACCGAGAGAGAGTGTGTCCTTACGAGCATAGAATGCGTCGAGGGCAGCCTTTGCCTTCGGATTGTAGAGGAATGCTCCAGCCCATCCCTTAGCAGAGCCGAGAACGTCTGAGTTAGAGAATCCGCCACAGAATACAATCATGTTTATGTCTTCAAGAGTTTCACGTCCGCTGACGAGGTCGGTCATCATGACATCCTTCACGTCGAATCCTGCAAGATAGAGTGAATATGCCATTTCGCGTTCACCGTTTGTACCCTTTTCGCGTATGATTGCAGCCTTGATTCCAGTGCGTTCCCTTCTGTCCGCGCTGATTCCGTACTGAGCAAGTTTTCCTGTGAATGACGCAGGGAACAAGTGCTCCAATGGTTGCACCTTATAGTTCTTGGCCCTTTCGTCAGCCATGCCGTGGAAGCTCTGCTTGCGGTCTAAGCGGTGAGAAGTTTCATACCAGACATCGCGCAGTTTGTCAATGTCGAACACTCTTGTGCGTCCGTCCTTCTTTATTGTCACAGTGCGTTCAGCGCAAGGTTTGCCTATTTCAACAAAACCAATGCCTGCTTTGTTCAGAATATCTGCAACTTCTTCCTTGTTCTTTAGGTTTGCGTTCTTTTCGCTCATGATAGCATAGCTCTTTTCTACTGCCTTATCAAGAACATCCTTGAGCCATACAACCTTACCCTTA
>JAFTTD010000366.1 GCA_017466965.1 Bacteroidaceae bacterium | reverse complement strand
TCCGTTTACAAACGATGAAAATGAAACAAAACAGAACCTCACAACCGCCATCTCACCTAACAAGACGAAACTCCAATTTGGCGAAATACTGATTTTGGGCGACAGCTACAGCGAACAAGCGCTATGGATTGACCATTTCAAAAAAATGGCAGATGCCAGGATACTGAACCTTGCAGTAGGCGGAGCCAGCATAAAAGACAAGGGCGACTGGCGTGAACAGCCATATACAGCCTATCCTGAAAGAACTGACAACGAGGGCAACCACAACACCCTTGGAAGCCAAATTGAAAAATTATGCCGCTTAATTGATGGGAAAGAACTCATCAACGGAGAAAAGAAAATATCAGCCAACTACTCTCCCGACTATATATTCATACAAGGAGGCACAAACGACAATCCTGACACTATCTGCACAGACACAGTCTGCACTGATTCTATCATAAACTACAGAACCACATTCAGTGGAGCGCTGACATATATTGTCAGCAAACTCAGGAGCCTATATCCAAATGCCGACATTAGAATCATCACTCCATCAGGGCTCTATTACGGACATACAGACTCTCCTTTCGACTTCATCATCAAGGCTGAACAGATGAGAAAAGCCGCAAGTCAGCTCAACGTAAAAACGATAGATTGGGACAGGGACGGACGACTGTCATTCGTATTCAACAATTCGGCAAACACGGGAGAAGGCACACTGAAATCACCTTACATATACAATCGGCAAACACGGGAAACAAGCGACCTGCTCCATCCGAACAAATCAGGCGCCATCTATCTTGCAGAATCAGTACTAAAGGCACTTGAACAACAAGAATCAGCAAAACCTAATCATTAAACCGAATCCGACATACAATGCAAAGAATAAGGGAAAAATGAAGAGTCAAGTAGCACTAATGATTGTTTTAGCCTCAACCAGCATTGGTTTTTTCTATAAAATGCAAAAAAAATGCTACAAAACATTTGTACGAACAAAAAAAAGCACTACCTTTGCACTCGCAATTCAGAAATGAGTTAGCAAAAACATAAAAAACGGTGCGTTAGTTCAGTAGGTTAGAATATCTGCCTGTCACGCAGGGGGTCACGAGTTCGAGTCTCGTACGCACCGCAAAAGAAAAATCCCAAAGTCTTAACTTTGGGATTTTTTTTTATTTATATTTGTTCCGTTTATGAAAATCTATTCAGTACGGTTAGTGTAAGCATTAACGGACTCTGTATCAATTTCCGTTTCAAAGAATTTGCGTTGTGCCTGCCACAATGGTTTGCCCCACGGTTGAGGACCACCGGTAGTTTGTATCACCCACATCATGAGCTGTTTCTTGTGCCAGTTCACTGTACACTGAGTGCCGAATGCGCCTCCATGTCCAATCCACGCGTCTTCGTTGTCCTTTGAAGGGGCAGTAAGTCCGAGTGAATACCCCTCCCAGCCTTCCGGTCTGGATGAAACGGCAAGAAGATTCTTGACAGTTTCCTCCTTGAGAATTCTCACACCATTATCGCCAACACCAAGATTCATAAGCATCTTATAGAATTTAAGCTGGTCGCTTGCCGTTGTCCAAAGTCCAGCACCTGCTGACGCAAACACATGAGAGTCATTATACGGACGTTGCTGCTGAGGATTCTCCGACACCCACTCCGCCGGCTTGCCGTCTATATACATATACATTTCTATCTTATTTTCTATCATGGCATCAGTAGGCCAGAATGTTGTAGATTTCATTTCCAACGGATCAAGCACTGTCTTTTGCAGATATTCCTCCCATTTCATTCCTGTTACCTCCGCCACAACTGCCGCAGCAATGTCAATGCCCGTATTTGAATAGAGAACACCCGTTCCAGGCTCAAACATCAAAGGTGAAGCAGCTGCGATTGCGGCAGTCTGTCTCAACGGTGCACCGCCCGACCATCCGCCTCCACGAATGTCACTGCGCTTGGCGCTTATTTCAAAAGGAAATCCTCCTGTGTGATTGAGACACATGCGTATTGTAAGCACATTATCGGCTTTCTTCAGCACACGTGTGTCAGCAGTGCGCTCCGAAAGAACCCACAGCTCACCAAATTCAGGCAAATACTTTGATACAGGATCATCAAGCCCTATCTTGCCTTCCTCTACAAGTTTTGCAACAGTTACACCACAGAACCCCTTGGTCTGGGAACACTGCATAAAAGGAGAGTCAAGAGTTATCTGACGTTTTGTAGCGGCATCGGCAAAACCTATACAGCACGTTTCCTGTACCCCGTCCTTATACAGCACACTGATGGCGCCAGGTAACTGTCCGTTATCCACGAATGGTTTCAACTCATCATACACATAGGTCGTTCCCGAATCAACAACCTTTCCCGATTCGCGACCAGCATCACCACAGCCCATCACCAATGCAGACAGACATAATAAAATCAATGTTTTTTTCATAAAGTATCTATATGTTAAAAGTTAAACTTTCAAAGCAATTGGTTTTCATGATATAATGAAGAATTCGCAAGCTATCAAATCAAAAAATGCCTGCTATACAACTATACTTCAAACCACAGCCAAAGATAAATATATTATGTCATAAAATTACAAACATGTTTCAAAAAAATCATAATCCATAAACCTATACAATATAATGACAACATACATAATAACATAAATCGGGAGCCACATGCCTGTAGCCCCCGATTTATGAATATTAATTGTCGGACTCGTTATCTTACTAGTATCTTCTGAACCTTAACACTACCATTGCTGAGAACAGAGCGAACTATATTGATTCCCTTCTGAGGAGCAGAAAGAACTGCACCGTTAAGAGAATATATTGTTGTAGAAACAACATTTGTTTCAGACTCGCTTTCCACGCTTTCAATAGCTACTTCCTCACTAACTTCACCGAGATAATATAGATTCCAAGCACCTACAACCTCATAGTCGTTGGCTAGGATTTCAGTCTTTGAAAGACCGATACTAACCTTACCGTCGGCAGGAACGTTAAACTCAAGCTTGTTCAGATAGTGTCCCTGATTGAAGAATTCTACTGTAGGAGTTGTGCCATCAGGAGCAAAGAGTCCGTTGGCAAGAGTATATACCTTCACACCGTAGTCTGTAGCCTGTGCGTCTTCATAGAGGTTCTTTACCTTTGTCTCGAACTTCTCATCTGAAGTCTGTGCATAGAGAGTTGTGAGATGTGTTTCCTCACCTGCCTCCTTACGGTTCCATTCCTCATCGTAGTAACCAGCACGATAATAAGTGTGGACTGTAACCTTATATTTACCAGGAGTAAGACCTACAAGGTCCTGATAGAGGTCAATAGCTGCACGGTTGTAGCTCACTGTGTTCTGCTTGTAGCCATTCATCGGGCCTGTTGTCCAACCTTCAATCACACCTGTGTTCTTGTCGCCCTTGGCAGGGTCAAAGTCTGGATTAACAATGAGAGAAGTCATGTCCACAGCATCAGGTTCCACTGCACCAAGATAATAGAGGTTCCATGAACCTACCACTTCATAGTCATTTGCAAGAATATCTGTTTTTGAAAGACCGATGCGAGCCTTGCCGTCCTCTCCTACTACGAATTCAAGTTCATTCAGATAATGTCCCTGATTGAAGAACTCTACTGTAGGAGTTGTGCCGTCAGG
>JAFTTD010000365.1 GCA_017466965.1 Bacteroidaceae bacterium | reverse complement strand
GGCGTTCAGATGGCTATGAGCCAGGGTGTGAAGCTTCCGGCAATGGAGTCGCTGAATACAGAACAGCAGATGCGGCTTTTCAACGAGCTTTACGAGTATGGCAAGCAATATATTAAGGCTAATGCTTCTACATACGGACGAATAACAAGCCGTCCGGTTGACCGCCGTGAAAACTATGTGAAAAGATGTGTTGGACTTCCGGGACAGACTTTGCAGATTAAGGACAAGGTTATTTACCTTGACGGAAAGCCTATGGAACAGCCGGAAGAAGTGCAGTTCAATTACCGCATTTATACAAAGAACAGGCAAATCCTAACAGATGAGGTGTGCAATGAGCTGGGAATCAGTGATGAAGACAGAGTGAAAATCCTTGACCATGTTAATGGAATGCAGCTGACTCCTTCTGCTTTGAAAGCATTGTCAGACCGGAAGGAACTTGTTGACAGCATTGTAGAGATAAAAGATCAGCAGCGTGATGGTCTCTATCCTTTGAATCACAGGTACGGATGGTCAAGTGACAATTATGGCCCTCTATGGATTCCAGCCAAAGGGGAGACTGTTCAGCTCAATATGGAGAACATAGCCATCTATGACAGACCGATAAGAGTGTATGAAGGGAATGACCTTGTGCTTAAAAATGGCAAGATATATATAAATGGCGAAGAAACTTCATCATATACATTCAAGATGGACTACTACTGGATGATGGGTGATAACAGGCATAACAGTGCTGACTCAAGATTCTGGGGATTTGTTCCTGAGGATCATGTTGTAGGTAAACCATTGTTCGTGTGGCTGTCAATAAGTCCTGACGAAAATCCGTCGAGCCGAATCCGTTGGAACAGACTGTTCAAGTGGGTTGGCGACATAAAATAAAAGTCAAGCCTGTCGGAATATAAGTTTCAAGCCTCTGGAACCTTCATTTCAGGGGCTTAAATTTTATTCTTATGCAGATAGTAATAAAAAGTAAAGTTATTATACAAATCAATAGACAACAGAATAGATGTATCTTCTTTCGTCTGCATATCTGCCGCCGGTGCAGTATTTCACCAAACTGTTCACCGGAGAAACATGTCTTGTAGAGCAGCACGAGCATTACGTGAAACAGACATACCGCAACAGGTGCCTGATAGACTCGCCAAATGGAGTGTTGCCTCTTACCATACCTGTGGAGAAATTTGTTTTGGGGAAATGTAAAATGAAGGATGTAAGAATAAGCGGACATGATGACTGGTGCAGAAAGCATTGGCAAGCATTGGTGTCGAGCTATTATAATACACCCTACTTTGAGTACTACCAAGATGATTTTCGCCCTTTTTACGAGAACAAATGGGAGTTTCTTGTTGATTTCAACGAAGAATTGACGCTTAAATGCTGTGAACTTATAGATATTGAACCACGAATCCAACGGACGGAAAAGTATTTTGCATTGAATGAACTCTCAGATAAAGTCATGCCTGAAGAGTGTGTTTCGGATTTCCGAATGACGATTTCACCGAAGGTTTCGGCTTTTGAAAAAGATTCTTTTCATCCAAAAGAGTACTATCAGGTTTTTGCGCACAAATATGGCTTTCGTCCTAATCTGAGCATTGTAGATTTGCTTTTCAATATGGGGCCTGAAAGTGTCCTTGTGCTGCGTGACAGTATTTCGCCTGTAGCATCGGAATAATAAAAACGAGCCTGCATTTAAAATCAAACGTAGGCTCGTTGTGTTATCAATGAGCCTACGTTTATAATGAAAATGTTGTGCTTTCGGTGTTTACCAACAAATTTGTTCTTGGATTTTCTACAGACATAAATGGTAATAGAATGTTTGCTTCTATACATTTTTTGAGCAGCGTTCGTGATAGGTGTTTAGCCTATTGTTCAGCAAATTGCAAAGCTCTTTTGCTTTCATATTCAAGGTATGGGCGGGAAAGGATTCTTGGGAATTTTGAATTCCATGGTTGAATCTTCTGATAATACGCTCAAACCAACCAGCCTTGTTCATCTTCTTTATTGCAATATTTTCTTTATATCGGATGCAGATTAGTTGCAATGATGCCATGTCCTTTAAGTAAAATTCATCTACGTCAGCAAAAGATACCTCCCATTTGTTTATAACATTGATAATGATACCTTTGTCTGTGATAATCAAAAATGGTTTTTTCGCCAATCTTTCTTTTAGTATGAGGTATAACATGAACAATCCGCCAAAGCAGAAGATAAGTGTTCCAATCCACAATTTAGTGTCAGATGGGGCTTTTGTAAGGCTGTAAACTCCTAAGGCTGAAAAAATCAGAAAAAAAGAGATAAATATGCTGTATTTCCTGACTGAACTGTAGATGTGTATGTCTTCCATGTTGCTGAATAATATACTCTTGATTTAAAATGTTTGAACCTTGATTATTCGGTTTCACCTCTTGTTTTGCCTTTTGGAGTAATTTCAAGCCCGTCTTCCTTTATCGTGATGAACTTATGCTTGTATAAGTCTCCAACGGCCTTCTTGAAAGTTTTTTTGCTCACTTGGAACTTGTCGTAGATGTCTTCTGCGGGTGTCTTGTCGTGGAATGGAGAGAAACCGCCGTTGATGATGATGTGCTGAAGCAGTTTGTCGGCAAAGTCCTCAACTCCTTGTTTGCCGTGCTGGTGGATGTCAAGGTCAATCTTGCCGTCGGGACGTATGTTCTTTATGTATGCAGATACTCTGTCGCCAATATATAAGTCTCTGAATGTTGAATTTCCGAAAATCAATCCTCCGTGTCGGCCGTTTATTATTGCTTTGTATCCGAGGTCTGTCCTCTGATATACAAGGGCTTCAACAGTTTCTCCAATCTCGTAGTCCGCTTCTTCGTTGGAAAGGAACTTGTCTATCTTGGCTGATGCAACTATGC
>JAFTTD010000364.1 GCA_017466965.1 Bacteroidaceae bacterium | reverse complement strand
TTCAATAGTTAAGTCTTCCCATTCTGGAGCCGTTGTTTCTGTATATGGATCAGCACTTGTATTCTCTGTTATATTAGTACAGAAATTTCCTTTGTTCATCAAAGGTCCACTCAATGATATTCCTGTAATTTCATATCTTTTATCAGCAACTTCTTCAATTGCCGCAAATACAATTGATGACAAGGCATGATTGAAATTCAATGGAATACCTGTATTCTCATATTTTTTACGTGTACAATCATATATACGATCTGAGTACATCAAATCATAATGCTTTGAAACATCATTGTCAACTTTGAAACCTGTGATAGTGAGTCCTTTGTTACCTGCTGTTACTGTTGCCGGGGCTACAGATGATGGTGAATACGCCATAAAAGCCAAAGCGTATGGACTGTTCACCCAATAATGGGTATTTGTTGTTTCCCATGTAGCACCAATACCTGTTGCAGTACCCGAATGGCTTGCAACTTCAGCAGTCAAAGTATTACCACCATCCCAGAAATTCTTGACACCTTCAGATGCACTCCATCCCTTGAAAGAGTTTGCATACTGAATTGCATAAATAGAGAAACTCTCTCCTACAGGGTAAATAGCACCCTCTATTTCTCCTTGTACTCCCGCCTTAGTGACCTTTGACATCAAAGGAGCGTCAAAACGGATTTTCTGATTTTCAACATTCTCAGAAAAACTCTCATCATTTGTACAACCTACAAGCGCCAAGCCTGCAAGGGTAATAAACAAAAATTTTTTCCTCATAACATTTGTTTTTAATTAATAATTAAACTTTGATTAGATTTATATATTTAACATCTATTTCTACTTAATACTAAACAGTAATATCTCCTTCTACTTGTTCCCATTCACCAACACCTGGTGACATTCCGCCAGTCGTTTCTCCTTCCGGCGGCACAATCTCTATCACCTTGTCAATGATGATCCATTGGTTTTCTTTTACCTGTTGAGTTTCAAACATATCTGTCACCTTTATGGTTTCTGTCTGAACAGTACCCCATACGGTATTGAACTGGAACGTAATGTATATATATCCTTCTACATCCTTTAGTTTTCCGAATGTGTTGAAGTTTGCGTATGCCGTAGCTACTCCGTCGCTATTACGTCTGACAACAGCATCGTTCTTCATAGTGAAATATATGCTTGCAGGGTTATCCCTGTTGTGCTCACCGTTATAGACCGTCACTGAGCCAGCCATTCCTGTTATGAGTGCCGAGGCAGAGGTAACATATTCCACTCCCTTCACATTGACTTGCATATAATATGTCTTGACCAGGGATCTAGCCACAAAGTCCTCACCATCTGCTGTTTTCAGCGTATCAGCCTTGTCCGTAATCTCCACATTCACCCATTCAGAAGAGTTTACAAAAAAGTGCTCCGGCTCATATAGAATTTCTTCCTTTATCTCCTGCATCAGTTCTATGTCATTGTTCTCTTCCTCATCCTGTGCAGAACGTGCGCTCTCAAGTTTTTCTCTGATGTTGTCACTTACAACCGTTGTATATGCTTCCATCCCGGTGTACCATTTGTCGTTTCTCACCTTCAGGGTACTTGTGTCGAAATTGTATGCCACAAGGTTGTACGTTCCTGCCTCTGCAGAGATATACCCATGAATGTATGTACCTTTTTCGTCCTGTCCCACATCACGAAGGTATCTTTCTGAACGCAGACTTCCATCAGTAGGGTCGAACAATGCCACTCGCATTACTTTCGGAGTTTCGTATTCCGGCTTTTCCTTTGTTTCGTCATAAAATCCGAAGTTCACGTTTCTCAATCTCTCGTCAAGATAAATCCTGACATAATGGATTTCATTCAAATCGACCAGCGGACGGTGCTCACAAGAGGTGAAGAGCAGGATGGAAAGTACTGCCGACTTCATGAGAAAGAACAGTTTCTTACTCATTTCGCACCTCCTTTCCTTGTTTTCACGAGTATTGGCAGCACAAGCGACACCTGCGCCTTTGTAGGACCAAAGTAATGCCATGTGCCATCCTTCTCAGGATTATGTATCAATAGCTTGTAATCGTCTGACGGATAATAGTTGCGATGCGGTATCGAAGCGTATCCTACTGAGAGGGAAAATTCCAGATTGAGGCGCTTGCCTATCGGCATTGCGTATCCGTATGACAAACCGGCACTCCAGTGCTCTCCCTGATAACAGATGTCGCGCTTGCGCTCAAAGTCCCATTTTCCAGACTCAGCATATATACCCACGAAATGTCCCATGAGTTTGTCGCGCTTCACGCGTCTCGACGTCTCAAGTCTCGGCATAGGACGGAACCAGTATCTTGCCTCTGCACCTATAGACAGGAAACGCATACAGAATTCGTTGTCGGCCTTGCCCCAACGCCACCACGGGAATTGATGATAGTACAGCACAGACCACCTGTCGCGATATACCGGCACTTCAACAGAGAAGTTCACCCACGAGACCAAATCATACAGAAGATTGGTTTTCAGCGCCAGTATTGTATGCTTGTCATCTAATTCCGGCAGAGTTGCTATTTCCCGGTCAATCTCGGGAAAGATGAAGAACGCGTTTGTATTCACAGGCCTCAGGCTTGGCATCTGCATTGGGTGTATGCCCACAAACTTCCACGTTGCGTGGCGAAGCTGAGGCATGCAGTTCTTCAGTATAAACTGCCATGAAGCACCACCGTCCAACCGCTTGAGCAACGTCTTGCGCTGTTCGTCGTTTATATCCGTGCGGTCTAATATCTCAAGCACCTCGCCAATGTCATTTCTGCTGTAGCATTTGACGACCTCTTCGCGAAGTCCGCGCCAGTTTTCTGCCAGCGGGCTGAAACGCACAATGGAATCAACATTCTTGGCAAATCGTTCAGCCATGTGCTCCTTTATATATTTAAAGGCAGTAAGACCACGTTCGCGCGATAGATATTTGTTGAAATTATACGGACCTTCAGGAGAGGCGTATGAATAAATAACGATACTGTCAATACGAGGTGAGAGTTTCAGATATTCCCTAATTTCCACAAGGCTTGTATCATTGCCCAAATAGTTGTCCTGACTATGGGTGCGCGAAACGGGATAACAGATAAAGAAATCCTTTGAAGAAACTTCAAAAGCATGGTTACTCGTCAATGTATCCGCCTGTGAAAAAGCTTTATCAGGCAGAAAGAAAAATAACGACATCAATATGACGAGCTTCCCAATCATCTCAACTCTACATCTAAATTATTAGCATAGGATATAATGAGTTGCAAATATCAAATTATTTTTTACATATTACAAATTACCAAGAATTAAAATACTATAAAAACCAATAAAAATACTATACACCGTTGCGTAATACAGAAAAACGCAGGCTCATCGTATCATCAACGAGCCTGCGTTTAAATATTTTTGAGCCCTCATTTACATTTTTCTGAGCCTACATTTATTATTTTACGAGCCTGCATTTGTTCTCTGGGATAAAGTTGCAAGGTTGTGAGGTTGTGAGGTTTTAAGGTTTTGAGGTTTTAAGGTTTTAAGGTTATAAGGTAGGCAATAACACCCTATGGTAACGTCTGAACTCCTCAACTCCTGAACTTCTGAACTCCCCAACTTCTTTAACTCCTTTAACTCCTCAACTCCTTAACTCCTCAACTCCTCAACTTCTTAACTCCTTAACTCCTTAAACCCCTTTGGCGTACATCCCCATTCTTCCTGGAAGCACCTGCTAAGATGGCTTGAAGAACTGAACCCTGTGCGCTCTGCTATCTCGGCAACACTCAGCTTGCCTTCCTTTAGGAGCGATGCTGCATGCTGCAGACGTATGCCTCTGATGAAGAGGCTCGGCGACTTGTCGAGCAGAGTTGTCATTTTCTTATACAGTCCCGTTCGCTCCATGCACAAGTCCCTGCTAAGCTGTTCCACCGTATATCCGCGAGTATCGATGTTTTTTTCAACCAATTCAATAGCCTGGCGTATGAACTCGCTGTCTTCCTCTGATATGCACCTGTCTGTGGCATTATCACCATTATCCTGTTCTGCATTTTCAGAAATGTCTTTCACTGCCAAATTTTCCTTACAGTCATATTCCATGTTTTCCGAAGGGACTCTGCACTTCACGCTTTCCTCATACTCCTTGCATCTTTCTATGAGATTGTGTATTCTCATGAGCAGAATCTCTTCCTTGTGACGGCGGCGCATCCTGGCTCTTGATATGCGGGTATATGATATGAAGGATGCTGTTATCACCAGCAAGATGAGCACCACGAACAGTATTCTTGCAAGCGGAGTTTGCCAACATGGCGGATTGACCCTGAAACGCAACTCCAAAATATCACTGGAACTGTCGCCTATGGAAGACTGAACTTGCAAGGTATAGCTGCCTGGCAATATGCGAAGCAATGTAAGATGTAGCGCACCCTTGCTATCTACCATTCCGCCCGTCTCGTTTGCCTTCTTGACAGTCCACTCGTTCTGTTCCTCCTTGCCCGGCTTGAATATGCGGTACCGGAACAATGTATGATGAGGATGAACGAAATTCAAGGCTGAAATGTCGAACGAAATGGAATTCTCGTTGTGGCTGAAAACAAATTCATTGGTGTATGCCTCTGACTTCTGCATCAATCTGCTTCCATGCTTCAGCCTCTCCCCATTGACCGACACGCCAATGAGCATAGGGCGTTTAAGCGGCGTGGCAAGCTGAAGACTGTCGGGATGGAACATTGTGTATCCGTCTCTGCCTTGAAACAGCATCTGTCCGCTCGGCATCAGCATCGCCTTCCCTGTACGATACGGGCCCACCAAAGTGCCATCTGTCTCTGTATAGCTTTTTATAGACACATTCTCAGCATCAGTCTTCACGCAGTTTATACCATAGCTTGTTCCTACCCACACATTACCTTTGCGGTCTTCGGCAAGCGAATGTATGTAGTTGTTTGTAAGCCCGTCTTCACTGTGTATGGCTTGCCACACATCCGCCTTGCTTCTACGCATAAGCAAACCATCTGAAGTTCCGGCCCATTCATAGCCCTGAGAATCAGTCAGACGGCAGTTGAATGAACCTTCTTCTGAGGTTTGAGAAAAACGGCTCACAACATCTACAGAATCAGAACTTAGTCCTAATTCCGACAAGAAGCGTGCCGATTTGAACCTGAATTGCGACTCATGCGCATAGAACAGTCCGCCATCGTATGTTCCAATCCAAATGCCTCCCTGCAAGTCCTTGAATATGGTATTGAAACAGGAGGTGTCCTTTTTCTTTCCATTGACGTTTATGGACAATACCGGCTTAGAAACAGCGGAAGATGCATCTATATGCCATAAATGTTCGCTGCTGGTGATGAGAATGTCGTTCTTGGAAAATGATATGAGCGTGTGAAGCGTATATGGAACCCTCAGAAGTTCCCTCCACTCTCTGGATACAGGATCAAATGAAAGGCAAACCGACTGGTCGCCTGTGCGTAACTGATAAAACACACCATTGGCTTTAATTACCAATGATGTGTTCTTGAAAAGTTCATTGCCGTCAGCAATAGCCTGTTTTCTGTATAGTTCTCTCCCATCGCTAAGGCTGTAGCATATCAAATAGCTGTCTGAGAAAAAAAGATATGCCCTACCATCATGAACATCCACATCCTGCAGATGTCCTACATTCTTTGGCCATGAGATTCGCGTCTGTCTTTCTCCACAACGAATGATGCTGTCGGAGGTTATATACCAAATTTCACTTTCTGAATCAACGAAAAGGTCTGTAACTTTCGATGCTTCCACTCCTTTTGATGCTATCAGGCTGTCAATGTCAGATATGTATTTCAGATGCACAAGATCGAAGCACCTTACTCTGTACCAGTCTTTCACCCAAAGCCTTTCTTCATAGTCTGCATACACATGGTATGCACCATTGTAATCTTCAAGCCTGCGTACGCAACTGTCATTGCCATGAATATACTTGAACTGCGAACCATCATACAGATTTATATTTCCGGCTGTCGTTACAGCAAGCCTCCCATCTGGCAACTGAAGTATATGCTGAACACTATTGTCGCTCAATCCGTCTGACGCATCAATCCGTGTAAACTTCCATTGTTCGAACTGTGCGAATGACCTTGTCACAAACAGTGAAGAGAAGCATAAAAGGAGAAGAAAACGCCACATCAGCTATACAAATATCTTTTGATATTCTTCTTTGGAGTCTTAATAAACTCTTCATCCCTGAGTTCAAGTGCTGAAAGATTGGCAAATTTAGTCAAAGCTGCATTTATAGTACGACGATATGCCTCCATTGAATCCTTCACTTCCTGCTTAGTAAGCCCTTTACTCTCAAGAGATGCGTCTGAAACATACACAAGTCCGATGAGCTTCTCGCCACGCTGAACAACCACACACTCATCAAAGATGCTCTGTGAAAGCAGTGTATCTTCCACTTCCTCTGGATATACGTTCTGGCCATTTGCACCTAAAAGCATGCTCTTCTTGCGACCACGTATAAAGACATTTCCGTCCTTATCAATAGTGCCAAGGTCGCCAGTGTGAAGCCAACCATCTGCATCAATAGCTTCTTTAGTAGCTTCCTCATTCTTATAGTAGCCAAGCATGACATTTGTTCCACGACAAATAATCTCGCCAGGGATATTATGCGGATCAGGACTGTCAATCTTTACCTCCATACGCGGAACCTGCTTACCGCATGATGCCTTAGCAAATTTCTTGTAATCTTCATAACAGATGATAGG
>JAFTTD010000363.1 GCA_017466965.1 Bacteroidaceae bacterium | reverse complement strand
TATGAGAACTGTTATCAGCAATGCCACAGTTGTCAATGAAGGAAGATGCTTTACAGGCTCCGTCATTGTGGAGGGCGAATTCATAGTGGATGTTGTAGAAGGCAGGTATGAGAATGTTGGTGGCGAAGATAATGTCATAGATGCTTCCGGACTTTATCTGTTTCCAGGAGTGATAGATGACCATGTGCATTTTCGCGAACCGGGACTTGTTCATAAGGCTGACATAGAGAGTGAGAGCAGGGCTGCTGCGGCAGGCGGTGTGACATCTTACATGGAGATGCCAAATACGATGCCTCAGACTACAACAGTAGAACTTCTGAATGAAAAATTCAGGTTGGCTGCAGAAAAGAGCAGAGTCAACTATTCTTTCTTTTTTGGCGCAACAAACGATAATGTTTCTCAACTGAGAAATTTAGACCCGACAAAGGTTTGTGGTGTGAAAGTTTTCATGGGAAGCAGTACGGGCAACATGCTTGTAGATGACGAACGTTCGCTTCGCTCTTTATTCGAACTTTCGCCTATGCTGATTATGGCACACTGCGAAGATACCAGCATAATTAATCAGAATATCAAGCAATTCAAGAAAAAATATAAAGGACAAAACGATTTTCCAGTGCGTTATCATTCAAGAATACGCAGTGTGGAGGCGTGCTATGAATCAACTAAACTTGCAGTCAGGCTTGCCCAAGAATCAGGAGCCAGACTCCACATAGCCCATGTTTCTACGGCAAAGGAACTTGAACTTTTTGAAAGCGGACGCATTGAGGACAAGAATATTACATCAGAAGCTTGCGTGGCTCACCTGATGTTTACTACCGAAGATTATGATGTTCTAGGCACGCGTATAAAGTGCAATCCAGCCATCAAGACTTTTGAAGACCGTGAAGCGTTGCGCTTGGCATTGGCTTCAGGACTGATTGATGTAGTGGCAACAGATCATGCCCCTCATTTGCTGGATGAAAAAATAGGCGGAGCTTTGAAGGCTGTGTCAGGAATGCCTATGATTCAGTTCTCGCTTGTGTCTATGCTTGAAATGGCGGATGAGGGAGTTGTATCTTACGAGAAGGTGGCGGAACTAATGTGCCACAATCCTGCAAAACTGTTCAATATAGATCGTCGAGGATTTATTCGTAAAGGATATTATGCGGACCTTGTACTTGTAGATCCGGATAAGAGCTGGACGGTTGACAAAGATTGCATTAAGTCAAAGTGCGGATGGTCTCCGGTGGAGGAAAAGCATTATAATTGGCAAGTACGTCGTACTATGGTGAACGGACAGACTGTATATAGTGATGGTGCAGTTGTTGATGGCATAAGGGGCAAGGAACTTGTATTTAACGTTTGATTTCCGTTAGCCGCATTTTTAATATGAATAAAGAAATATGCTTCTTTAAGGATATTGTAAAGCGGTATAATATCCATGAGATAGCAGATTATATAAATTGGATATATTTTTTTCATGCATGGTCGTTCCCCATGGAATTTGCATCTGTGGCAAAGATTCATGAATGCTGTTCGTGCAGAAAACAGTGGGTTGATGCGTTTGAGGAAAAAGACCGTTGTAAGGCTTCGGAGGCAATAAAGCTGTATGATGCAGCTTGCTTGATGTTAAGCGAATTGGAAAGTAAATACAGTGTCAGAGCTTTGTTCAGGCTGTATGACGCATGTTC
>JAFTTD010000032.1 GCA_017466965.1 Bacteroidaceae bacterium | reverse complement strand
CGTCAAGCAATTGTTGTTAAGACAGATTTGAGCAAAGCTCCTTATAAAATAACATTTGATGATGAAACGGAAGTTGAGGCTGATACTGTAATTATAGCAACAGGTGCTTCTGCAAAATTCTTAGGACTTTCTGACGAGGAAAAGTACAGAGGACAAGGCGTAAGTGCTTGTGCTACTTGTGACGGATTTTTCTATCGTAAAAAGACTGTGGCCGTTGTTGGCGGTGGAGACACAGCTTGTGGAGAAGCAGAATATCTTGCAGGACTTGCGTCAAAAGTGTATCTTATTGTTCGCAAGCCATTCCTCAGAGCTTCTAAAATACTTCAGGAAAGAGTTTTTGATAATCCAAAAATAGAAGTCTTGTTCGAAACTCAGACGGAGGGGTTGTATGGTGATGACGGAGTACAGGGCGCCCATCTTGTACATCGTAAGGGTGAAGCTGATGAAAAACATTATGATTTGCCAATAGACGGTTTCTTCCTTGCAATTGGGCATAATCCTAATTCAGATGTGTTCAAACCTTGGGTAAAAACAGACGAAACAGGCTATATTATTACAGAAGGCGCATCGCCTAAGACAAATGTTCCAGGTGTTTTTGCCGCAGGAGATGTCGCAGATCCGAATTACCGTCAAGCAATTGTTGCGGCTGGTTCAGGTTGTAAAGCCGCAATGGAAGCAGAAAAATACTTGGCAGACAATAAACTATAAATTAAACAGGGGCTGTGTCAGAATAATATGAGTTTGCTGTAGATTATAAAATTCTCTTCGGACACAGCTCCTTATTTATATATTCAATACAATGGATTTGAAACACGCATTACTGCTTTACAGCTTGATTAGTAAAAATCAGAGACTTGCGGATAAGCGTCATCCGATGTTCGAAAAAAACCTTGCTATGAAGATCTTTGTGGGGATTTTCATTGCTTTTTGGGCTGTTTATTTATTTGCCTTCGGTATTTTGTTCTATTTTATATTTGAAGACACAAACTATGAAGCCTTTGATTGGATAAATGGCGGAATGATATTCTTTGTTACTATTGACTTTTTCTTAAGGTTTGGTATGCAAGAGACACCAGCTCAAGACATAAAGTGTTATAAATTGCTGCCTATATCTGAGAATTTTCTGCTGGATGTATTTCTCTTCCGTATAGGAGTAAGAGCATATAATTTGTTTTGGTTTTTCTTTCTGTTGCCTTTCGGATTCCTCTCTGTTCCTGAAGTATATGGATTCACAGGACTTCTGGGCTATTTGATTGGATGGTGGTTAGTGTTCGTGCTTAATAGTTATTGGTATCTGATCTGGAGGACTTTTATCAACAAGAGCATTTTCACAATAATAATTCCTGTATTGGTTTTTGCGGCTCTAATTTATTTCGGCATATTTCACAACGAAGACAATACATGGCTGTTTGACTTCTGCCTTCATGTGGGAAGATGTTTCGTTAATTTTGATATACTATCATTTTTGACAATAATAGCGATAATTATTTCTCTGTTTTTTGTTAATAGATATATACAATCACAATTTATTTACAGTGAAATATCCAAGTCGGAGGAAGTGACGAAAGTCAAGACAAATGAAATGAGCTTTCTTGACAGGTTTGGAGTTGTAGGTGAATACGTAAAATTAGAAATCAAATCAACAATTCGCAATAAGGTTATTAGAAAACAGTTCCTTTTTGGCGTTATTTACATGCTTCTTTTCAGCGTACTCTTTGCTTTTACAGATGTTTATGATGGTGTACCTTTCATGAAATGTTTTATTTGCATGTATTGCTTCGCTTGTCTTGGCGTCATGACTCTTACCAATGTCATGTGTATGGAGGGTAATTATATGGATGGGCTGATGAGCAGAAAGGAGTCAGTGCTTTCGCTTCTCAAAGCCAAATATCTTTTTAATTCCTTGCTGACTTTGCTTCCGCTGATATTTGCAATTATGCCAATGATAGAGGGGAAAGTTACTTTTGTAGAATTACTTGGATGTATGTTCTTTACTACGGGTGTAGTATATCCGTTCTTGTTTCAGCTGGCTGTTTATAATAATACGACCATACATTTGAATGAAAAGTTAACAAAAAGCGGCAGAAGTACAAAGATGCAGACATTGTTTTCGTCATTGGCTTTATTCGTGCCAATGCTTGTGATGTTCTTGTTGATAACATTCTTATCTGAGAATATAGCTGGTTTTGTCATGTTTGTGATAGGGCTTATAGGTACTATTATTCATCCTCTATGGTTGCGAAACATATATAATCGTTTTATGAAACGTAGATATACAAATATGTCGGGCTTTAGAGATACACGGCAGCAATGATTTTTTGTTTTTTATTCTTTATAATAAATATACATATATATTAGCGAAACACTTATGAATCTCATTATAGATAATTTGAAAAAAACATTTGGAGACAAGGTGGCTCTGAATATAGACAAACACATTGTACATTCTGGTGAGATAATTGGTTTAGTTGGAAATAATGGGGCGGGTAAAACAACACTGTTCCGTGTCATCCTTGACTTGCTTCAACCTGATAATGGTACAGCCTCTGTTGAGGTGGACGGAAAGATGTATGTGACAAGTAAATGTGAAGAATGGAAATCATACACAGGGGCATATATTGACAGTGGATTTCTAATTGAATACCTTACTCCAGAAGAGTATTTCTATTTTATTGGTAAAGTTAATGGACTTGACAAGGATGCTGTTGATGCCGAACTTTCAAAGTTCGAGCATTTTATGAATGGGGAAGTTGTAGGTCAGAATATACTGATTCGTAATTTGTCCGCAGGAAATAAGCAGAAAGTAGGAATCATAGCGGCAATGTTGCATAAGCCTCAGCTTCTGATTCTTGATGAACCGTTCAATTTCCTTGACCCAAGCAGTCAGTTGGCAATGAAGTTTCTTCTTGAAAGCTACAACAAGGAAACAGGTTGCACTATAATTGTTTCAAGTCATAATCTGACTCATACATTAGATATTTGTACTAGGGTGACACTTCTTGAACATGGTGTTGTATTGAAAGATTATGACAAGACTTATGCAGATGTCACTTCCGAGATAGAGGATTATTTTAAGGGAAATGTAAATGTATAGCATTTAAAATGTATGGCAGTGAACGTGAAGATTGAAGATAGTTGGAAGGCTTTGCTCCAGGAAGAATTTGACAAAACCTATTTTGCAGAACTGACAAGGTTTGTAAGAGAGGAGTATTCATCTCATACGATATACCCTCCAGGCAAACTTATTTTTAATGCTTTTAATTTATGTCCGTTCCATAAAGTCAAGGTCGTTCTTCTTGGACAAGATCCATACCATGAGCCTGGACAAGCTCACGGACTCTGTTTCTCTGTTAATGATGGAGTTCCGTTCCCGCCATCATTGAACAACATTTTTAAGGAAATACAAGACGATATAGGTTCCCCTGTTCCAGAAAGCGGAAATCTTACAAGATGGGCGGAACAAGGCGTGCTTCTTCTGAATTCCACTCTTACTGTTAGAGAACATTATGCAGGGTCTCATCAGAAGAGAGGATGGGAAGTCTTCACAGATGATGTTATAAGTATTATAAGAGAGAAAGCAGATAATGTGGTGTTCATTCTTTGGGGAAGTTATGCTCAGAGCAAGGCACAATTGATTGATTCAAAACGTCATTTGGT
>JAFTTD010000362.1 GCA_017466965.1 Bacteroidaceae bacterium | reverse complement strand
CAGCCATGCTGAAAGCGTGCATGTTTATACCGTTTGCCGCCAATATCTTAGTGACGTGGTTTATTCTTCCTGTCTTGTTTTCAAGGAATACAGATACTTGTTTTATAGTCATATTAGCTTTTTTTGTTTTTGAGTTTCTGAGTTTTTTAGTTTCCGGGTTAAGGGTGAAATACCAGTTTGCAGTTTCATAAGTGAATATGTGCTGTCACTTCGTCAGTCCCAAACCCCAATGGCTTGAAAACTAATATTTTCGCTTGTCTATCACATGTTTGCCTTTTCCTTGGCTTCTTTCAATGCTGTTAGGTTCCATGTGCTTCACATCGGCACTGATAGAAAGTACGCTCTTTAGTTTGTCTGCCAAACGTTTCTTCATTGCAATCATGCTTCCGAGGTCATCGCTGAAATAGTCCTTGCGAACTTCAACTTGCACCTGAAGAGTGTCAAGGTTGTTGATTCGGTCAACAACAAGCATATATTGAGGTTCGAACTCTGGCATTTCAAGAATGACGCTTTCAACTTGTGAAGGGAAGACATTAATACCTCGGATGATGAGCATGTCGTCACTGCGACCAACGATGCGTCCCATCTTCACAGCGGTGCGTCCGCAAGGGCATGGATCGTCAAAGAGTGTGCAGAGGTCTTTTGTGCGATAGCGGAGCACAGGCATACCTTCCTTTGTGAGAGTTGTGAACACGAGTTCTCCCTGAGTTCCGTATGGCAACTGCTCAAGCGTATCAGGATTAATGATTTCAGGATAGAAGTGGTCTTCACAGATGTGTGAACCGTTCTGTTCCTCACATTCGTAAGAAACACCTGGTCCCATAATTTCGCTCAGACCATAGATGTTGTAACCCTTCAGACCGAGACGCTCCTCTATTTCCTTGCGCATGTTCTCAGTCCAAGGCTCAGCACCGAATGCTCCAATGCGCAGACCAATGTCTTCCTTGCTCAGCCCCATTTTTTCAAGAGTTTCAGCAAGGTAGAGAGCATACGATGGTGTGCAGGCAATACCGCTAATCTTCAAGTCACGGATTAGTCGGATATGTTTTTCAGTGTTTCCCGTAGAAGTAGGGATAACTGTTGCGCCGAGATTCTCTACTCCGTAATGAGCACCGAGTCCGCCAGTAAACAGACCATAACCATACGCAACAGAGAATGTGTCATCACGAGTCACACCGTATGCTGTAAGACAACGCGCCATAACCTCCGACCACACCGACAAGTCTTTGCGAGTATAACCAACAATAGTAGGATTACCGGTAGTACCGCTTGAAGCATGAACACGTACTATCTCAGAAGGAGGTGCCGCTTGCAATCCATAGGGATAATTGTCGCGTAAGTCTTGTTTGGTAGTAAACGGAAGTTTCACAATATCATCAATAGTGCGAATATCTTCAGGAGAAAGATCCATCTCCTGCATCTTGTTCCTATAGAAAGGAACATTATGGTAAACGTATTTTACCAATTTCTGAAGTCGCTTGCCCTGCAATTCACGCATTTGCTCGCGACCCATACATTCTTTATTCGGATTCCAAATCATAGTATATATGTGTAATTATTTTCAACCTTAGATGCAAAGGTAAAATTATTTATTCAATATAGAAACAAGAACACTCCTTCTTTTGGCAAACCACAATTAAATCATCCACTGCATCGTCAATGGATTGCAAATGTTCTACATCATAGAACTTGTCTAAGAAGGCAATCCCTTGAAAACGATATAGATAACGGAATGCAGATTGAACTGGCAATGCAAAACGTGCAGCAAATGCACGAATACAAGCGTTTATAAATGGAATCTTATATTTATTTGCCATCTATATTAATTTTTTAATCATTGTTTCTGCAAAAATAAACAAATAAAGAGTAACGTTGAAAATTATTTGTTGTTTTTTGCTTGTCAGTCTATCTGATGGTCCTCATGAAAAGCTTTCATTCGTTCCTCCATGACAGGATAGAGTTCATCGCGCATACGAGAGGTGCAGGCACGTACACCCTGCTGTTCACTTCCTGTTGTGGAGAGATTGATACTGCTAACTCCGTAGTAGAGAAGTTCTTTCAGTAGTGCTCCGCCTGTCATATTGCCGTAACCGATAGTAAAGAAGAAACCGTCTCCGACTTTTTGTGTAACGTCATAGTCGTAAACTATATGGAAGCCGTTGTCTGTAAAGATTTTCTTCATCTTTTCCGCACGGATGGCATATTCGCGAGTATCCTCAACAAAATTAATCTTTCCTTCGGTAGATAGACGAAGCATCTCGGCGTATGCATATTGCGTTGATGCCGTGCATCCCGAAGTTATCATGTAGAGGATAGACGCAATGAGTGTCTGCCCGAACACTCCTGCATCCTTGTAGCGTTCTGCAAGAGCCGGATAATGACGCTCAAATAGCTTGTCGCTAATGCAAGTCAGCGCCATGCGCTGTCCGGCATAGCTGAATATCTTTGACGAAGAGAGCATCAGAATATAGTTGTCCGTGTAGCGTGCCACCGTTGGTGGGTAAGGCGGTTGGAACGGATGCCCCATGTTCTGGCGGTAGTCCATGCAGAAATACGCTAAGTCTTCCATTACTATAACATCGTGCTTTGTTGCCAACTCGCCAATGATGGCAAGTTCCTCTTCTTCCAGGCATATCCATGCCGGATTATTCGGATTGGAATAGATGATTGCAGCAATGTCGCCACCTTTGAGCATTTCTTCAAGTTTTGCACGAAGGGCTTCGCCACGATGGCCGTGGATGTCAAATTCAACCCAATCGGTACCGATGACTCTCAGCTGTGATTTTTGGATTGGAAAACCAGGGTCAATGAACAAAACCTTGTTCTTGCCAGGAATGCGTTGCGTGCATGCAATAAAAGAACCGAAGGAACCTGCTACGCTACCCACAGTTGGAACGCATGAACGAGGAGATATGTCTATATTGAGAAATGCCTTAACGAAACGTGATGCTGCTTCTTTAAGTTCAGGAACTCCCGCCGCAGCCGGATATTGTGAGCCTACACCACGGTCGAGTGCAGCCTTTTCGGCTTCCACTCCAAATTTGTTGACAGGCAAACCTGGCGAACCTTGGTCCATACGGATGAAAGGAATGCCTGTTTCACGTTCCAGGTATTGTGCTACTAATAGAACTTCACCGATGGTAGCCCTTGACAAGTCAGCTACATGACATGCTTTAGCTGCTTTTTCTACTAATTCTTCAGAAAATATTTTCATGCTCTTTTCATTTTACCGCTTCTAATCCAAGCTCAAACGCCTTCAGGTTCATTTCAACAATAGCCTCACCTTTTGATGCGAACACGCGGGCAATGCTGTCGCGTAGCTGTTCAGGAGTGAGAATGCCTATATGTTTCGCTGCCATGCCGAGAAGGATTACGTTTGCGCTCTTTGGCATATTATTATCCTTTGCAATATCTTCTATAGGCAGAGAAGCTATATGTGGCAATGAACAGAGTTCTGTATTCAATGCTTCGTCTTCTGGATAGTTGGGAATGTTCTTGAACGGATTTGACGATGTTATTATCCATCCCTCAGCATTGAGGAAAGGCAGATAACGCAGTGCCTCCATAGGCTCCATTGATATTATAAGATCAGCAGCTCCTTCCTTTATTAAATCTGAATGAATAGTATCGGATGAGAGACGCAGATTTGACTGCACATCTCCACCTCGTTGGCTCATTCCATGAACTTCCGCCTGCTTCAGATTAAGTCCTGCTGCTGTTGCTGCATCGCCAATGATGGTTGCAATGGTGAGGATTCCCTGTCCTCCCACGCCGGCAAGTATTATGTCTTTTTTCATTGTTCCGCTTTCTTTTTTCTGAGTTTTCTTCCAAGTGTCTGTATGCATTCACGACGAGGAATGATTACAGAAACCCCATTGTATTCCAATTCTTGACGAATGATTCGAGTAATCTCTTCCATATTCTTTGGTAATGGTACAACCACATGAACATGTTCTGGTTCAACGCCAAGGGCGAGGCATATAGACTCAAACTTATTTGTTCCTGCCGAATCTTGTCCGCCAGTCATGGCTGTTGTGAGATTATCGGAAATAACGACTGTGATGTTAGCTTTATCATTGACTGCATCAAGAAGTCCTGTCATTCCTGAATGTGTGAATGTTGAGTCTCCGATAACAGCTATTGCAGGATGAACACCGGCATCAGCAGCTCCCTTTGCCATTGTTATTGACGCCCCCATATCGACACAACTGTCTATGGCGCGGAATGGAGGAAGAGCGCCAAGCGTATAACAGCCTATGTCTCCAAAAATGCGTGCATCAGCATATTCTTTAGCAACTTCGTTGAGAGCGTTGTAAACATCTCTGTGTCCGCAACCTTGACAGAGTGCAGGTGGGCGTGGCATTACATTCTGTGCGGATGTATAAGGTTTTGCAAGTTTTACTCCAAGTGCAAACCCCACATTGTCCGGATTTAATTCACCCATGCGTGGAAGTTCTCCTGTGAGGCGTCCTTTCACTTTGTAGTCACTTCCAAGCAAGCCTTTGACTTGTTCCTCAACAATTGGCTGTCCATCTTCCGCTATTAATATACTGTCGCATTTGGAAGCAAAGTCGATGATGGCGGATTCAGGTAATGGATACTGGGAAATTTTAAGAACAGGAATGCCAAGTGTTGCAGGGGCGTTCTCCATTACATAATTGTATGCTATACCGCACGCTATTACACCAAGCGGAGATTTGCCATCTGTACTTAAAGTCTTGCTGAACGGCGACTGTTCTGATGATGATATAAGTGAGGCTTGTTTTTCAACAAGAGTCGCATATTGTCGGCGAGCATTACCCGGAAGAAGTACCCAATGAGTGCGTTCGTTTTCTGGATTTAAAGAGTTTTCAGCTCTTTTTTCTCCTACGCATACTCCGGCGCGAGAGTGTGCTAAACGAGTAACTACACGCATGAGTACCGGCAATTTCTTTTCTTCAGACAAATGGAATGCATATTCCATCATGTCATAAGCCTCCTGTTGAGTAGAAGGTTCAAGTGTTGGAATCATAGCAAACTTGCCATAGAAGCGAGAATCTTGTTCATTTTGCGATGAATGCATTGACGGATCGTCTGCTGCGAGAACAACAAGACCGCCATTAACGCCTGTTATGGCAGAATTGACAAAGGCATCTGCTGCTACATTCATACCTACATGCTTCATGCACACTAAAGCACGTTTGCCTGCATAAGACATGCCGAGAGCCGCTTCCATAGCGGTTTTCTCATTTGTGCACCATCTGCTTCTTATTTCAGGAGCATGGGCTTGTATAAATTCTGTTATCTCTGTTGATGGGGTTCCAGGATAAGCATATACACCGCTTATTCCTGCATTGATAGCTCCAAGAGCTACCGCCTCATCACCCAGAAGAAGTTTTCTTTCTATCATTGGTTATTGTTGTTATTTGTAGATTTCCTGATGGTTTTATATATATTATAGAAATTCTATTATTATAGAAGTTCTATGTCCTCTGAATGTTTTAGTTGTTTTGTGATTTATTTATATTTGAAAGTTAGTCAGCATCGTTCAGTACAGGAAATTTCTGTCTGAAAGCTTGTAATAATTCCATATTAATTTCAGCGGAAGCCTCACATTCTTTATTCTTTTCGCAAGACGCTATTGTTTTGCCATAAGGATCTATTACGACACTTCCTCCGCAGTATTCGCATGTAGGGTCAGTACCGACACGATTAACGCCTGCTACATAGCATTGGTTTTCAATGGCACGAGCAATCAGCAGTGCGCTCCACGCTTCCACTCTTGGAGTAGGCCAACTTGCAACATAAAGAATCATGTCATAGTCTCCTCTGTTCCTTGACCATACAGGAAAACGCAAGTCATAGCAGATTTCAAGAAGGATGCGTGTTCCACGAAACTCAACTATGACCCTTTCATTTCCTGCCGTAAATCTCAAGTGCTCACCTCCGTATGTGAATAAATGCTTTTTGTCATATTGAGAAACACTTCCGTCTGGTTTTACAAAATAAAAGCGGTTGTAAAACTTCCCATTTTCTGTTACGGCAACACTTCCTGCTATGGCAGCGTTTGTTTCCGCTGCAGTTTCTTTCATCCATGATAATGTTTCGCTGTTGGCGTTTTCTGCTATTCCTTCTGGCTGTGTGCAGAAACCTGTAGAGAACATTTCAGGAAGCACATATAAATCGGCCCCTTTGTTCTTGCTGATAGCTTCGCTGCATCTTTTGCGATTCTCAGCAGGATTAGCCCATGATATATCTCTCTGTAGAATTGTTATTTTCATTATGATACAAATAAAATCTTGTCAAAAAGTCATTAAAACAGCGCAAAGATAACTATTTTATCAGCAAACAACAAGAAACGAAGTTAATAAACACAGGTGATATTATAAGCATACTATTATATATAATATAATAAGGAGCAAACCATTCAGTCTGCTCCTCAAGTATTATTCTATATTGTCAAGTTTTGCTAACTTCCTGAAAATACAAACTTGTTATCTCTTGATAACTTTCTTGTTGCCTACAATATATATACCTTTTGAAAGTCCGTCAAGTGCATGTTTGCGTTCAACATTTTGTTTCACCGCAACACCTGTAATGTTATAGACGTTTACAAATTCCTTATCCTGAAAATCTTTTATGTTTTCTATTGCGTTGTAAATGCCTCCTGGAACATTACCCTCTATCAATGATAACTCAGAACCGGTCTGATCAGATGTAATGTGGATGTTGAATACAAAGCGTACTATCGCCTCTTTACCGTCTTTCTTGTATCTTAATGCCTGACGCAATACGTATGTGTTTCCGTTGATGCATGTATTTGGCATTTGGCCAAGTGAGAATGTGAGGGAATTAGCATCGAATTCAGAGAACACAAATGAATTGTTACCCCAATTTGTTAGCCCTCCATTATCGTTGAACCAGTGTCCATATCCATTTGCTGTGGAATTGGATTTTACGAGGTTGCCGTTTGCATCTACTGCATAGAACATTATTTTTCCGTTGGCTGGTCCTGAGGCAGAATAGCCAACCATTTTTCCTCCGATTTCACTTGGTTGCATCTGGAATGCTGTACCGAGCGCTGTCAACGCAGAACCACTAAGTTTTACAGTTGTGCCAGTATAATCACCCTTGCGTGCAAAATATACATCGTAAGTGAGTGTAGCATCACATATTCCTTTGCTCTCATCAATTTCCACAGCTCCTTCGATGTTTGTGTTTTCAAACTCTACTTGATAAGGCCATTGGTCATCGTTTTCATATTTGTCATCCCACTTGTGTACGATATAGTTCTTTAGGGCCGGTGAAACTATGAACCACATTCTGTCTGTATTTTCCGGAACATCAAAAGCTACTTCCACTGTGTCTATTTTTGCACCTGTGCAATATACTGAATCGGCAGAGCTATATACACGCGTACCATCCTTTAGCAATGCTACATATCCTAAACGGAAACCGCGTTGTGCAAAATAAGAATTTGTATTATATTTTGTACGTCCGCTGCTTTCATATACAGATGAGCCATTAAGGAATTGTGCAGGATCTCCTTCTGCGAGTTCAGCCGCTGTGCCTCTGAGAGCAGTGAATGCAGTCTTCACTGTTGTGCCAGCTTCTGGAACGTTGAGAGGAATGACATTGTATCCGGTTGATTGTGGGCAACTTGAATAAGCTACCTGGAATTTTCTTCCTCCGAGTGGAACGTAATTATATGTATGTGAGCCAATGTATTCTTTGCCCATTTCTCTGCATACATCAAGGTCCCATGTTGCCATTTTCATAGCATAGTCAAAGTACTCCTTGTAGAGTTCTTTTGCACCGTATCCCATCAGGTCCATTAATACTTGGTTAGGGTCTGACGCTTCAGTCATTTCATGACGCCATATCTTACCAATGATGTCAATGCCATATTTTTCAGCCAAATAATAATGGAACCAGTAGCTCTGATAACGCTGCCACTCGTGAGTGAAAGCCAAGTTGTGTGAATTTTTATACACTCCGATGCTCTGCGAGAACATTAGCTCCGGATATGACTGTACTGACTGCCATTGTGCTGTCTGTTCCCAATATGTTGACCCCATGCCTATTGCTGAATGGAAACCAGTCTCCTTGCCATAATCAGAATAGCACATGTACTGGAAACTGTGTCCAATCTCATGTGCCACAGACTGTCCCACAGGCCAGCATGTGTTAGGGCTGAGCCATAATGCTCCTGCTTCAAAGTCGTATCCTCCTCCATAGCAAATCCAGTCGGTAGAGTAGTTGAGGATGATCATCATCTTGTATTTAGATAATTTAGAAACAGAGAGGTCGGCGAATTTCAGTGTGCCTACATTGAGAGCGTAGAACTGCTCAGCTTTTTTCAGCAAATCGTCAATGTCAACTCTGTATTGGCTCGCTGCATTTGTTGGTACAGTGTTGCCATATTTCTTGTCCCAAAAGACAATAAAGTTCTCGCTTTCGCGGCTTCTTGACTTTGACCATGTGTATTTGTTGTCTGGGTCTGATTCTTTATAAAGCAAAGAATCTCCAGAATTGCGCCATTCCCAAGGTATATATACTGATTTTTGGGCAAAAAGGCTCTGCGACATCGTAAATGCTGCAATTAAAAATAGAAGTAGTTTTTTTACCATAGCTATTTAAGTTTTAAAGTTTTTTGTTTGAGCTTGTATAAGAGGGCTTCTGTTGTATGAACAGCTTTTATTGACAGATTATAGAGCTGTTCTTTAACTTGCTTTTTATCCTCCGATTTTGCATTTTAATCCTTTTGCTCTGATTATTTCTGCACAATGTTCCTGCCATTCTTCTGAAGGAGTG
>JAFTTD010000361.1 GCA_017466965.1 Bacteroidaceae bacterium | reverse complement strand
TTATAGTGAAGGCTACGGGGAGGAAAAGAGGAGAATTAGGAATTAAGAATTATGAATTATGAGCTTATCCCATTGGTTTACAGGAGTTCAGAAGTTCAGGAGTTGCAAGGAGTTCAGACGATACTTTTGTAATTATGAATTATGAATTAAGAATTATGATAGCCTAACTTATTATAAGGAGAGTTCAGGAGTCTGGTTTTAGTTTTTAAGTTCTTTAGTTTTTGAGTTTTTTAGTTGCAGGAATTCTTCTTTAATTATGAATTATGAGCTTATCCCATTGGTTTACAGTAGTTCAGAAGTTCAGGAGTTCGGAAGTTCAGACGATACTCTGTCAATTATGAATTAATATTCAGTAGTTAAGAAGTTATAGTAGTTAAGAAGTTAAATTGAAGGAGTTAAAATAGGGAGTAAAAAGGGGAAGATTGCGCAGGGCGTTATTGCCAACCTTAAAACCTTAAAACCTCAAAACCTTATAAAAAGGGAGTTCAGATGTTGGAACAGAATGTTATTGGCTAACATATAGCTATGAAAAAAGGTGTGCATCCCATGTAAATAAAGCATAGAAGCACACCTTTTTCATTTAGTTAAGCATGGTGTTGAGGAAAACAAATCACTTTCTGATTTCACATGCGATGTTATTGCATATCTTTTTTGCGACAATCGCATCGATAACAGCAACAGCTGTAAGATTGACTATGTCTCTGACGCTACTTTCAAAATCTGTGAAATGAATAGGCTTGTTAAGTCCCATCTGTATTGGTCCGACAATCTCCATATCATCTCCGCTCATTGCCTGGAGCATTTGATATGTTGAGTTTGCAGAACTAAGATTAGGGAATATCAATGTATTTACATCTTTTCCCGCAAGCTTAGTAAATGGGTATTTCTTATCCCTCAGTTCACGATTCATTGCAAAATTAACTTGTATTTCACCATCCACCATCATATCTGGATAATTTTGGTGAAGATAATCAACTGCCTTATGCACACTTGCAGGACTGCCCTGTGTATCAGAACCGAAATTTGAGTATGAGAGCATAGCCATAACAGGTTCCCTGTTGAAGAAACGTACTGAATGTTCTGCCAGACGCGCCACATCTATCATTGTTGCTGTATCAGGATGACGATTGATAAGAGTATCAGCCAAGAAGTAAGTACCATTCTTTGAATTAAGAATATGCATTGTGGCAAAATGATTGTACTCCGGACGTATCCCGATAACTTCTTTAGCCACCTTGATAGTGTTTGAATACTTCGTATAAAGACCTGTAATGAAAGCATCAGCCTCGCCTGTTTCAACCATCATCATACCGAAATAGTTGCGTTCAAACATTTTGTCGTTTGCCTCTTCAAAAGTATATCCTTCCCTACTCTTCTTTTCTGTGAGAATACGCGCATAGCGTTCACGTCTTTCAGCTTCACGGTCATGACGGAGATTTATAATTTCAATTCCTTCAAGACTTAAATCAAGCTCGTTTGCCAACTTCTGTATTCTTTCGTCATTACCAAGAAGAATCGGATGGCATATTCCTTCTGCTTTAGCTTCAACCGCAGCCTTGAGCATATTAGGGTGAATACCTTCAGCGAATACGACTCTCTGCGGACTGATACGAGCTGTATCAATAAGTTGGCGTGTAAGTTTTGATTCATAGCCCATCAGTTCCTTAAGATGCAAGCTATATGCGTCCCAGTCTGTTATAGCCTTTCTTGCCACTCCTGAATCCATTGCAGCCTTAGCTACAGCCATGGACACTTTGGTTATCAGGCGCGGATCTACTGGTTTCGGAATGAAATAATCAGGTCCGAAAGTAAAATTATTAACTTTATATGCTTCATTAACGACATCAGGC
>JAFTTD010000360.1 GCA_017466965.1 Bacteroidaceae bacterium | reverse complement strand
TGATTTTGGGAGCATAAATAAGTTCTGTGCGGTATATTATGTTCTTAAGCACGTATGATGCATGGTAGATCTTGTCAAGAGTAAGCATAATTCTTTTATCTTTTACTTGTTTTTCTTATTATACGCAAAAGTAATATATATTTTTGTAAAAGTGGTATGATGAGCTATAAAAATCAACAGATTGTTTTCATGAGTTTGAATTCTATTGTCAGTCCTCCACCTGGGGTAAGCTCTGCAGTGACTGTGCCCCCGTGAGCCGCTATTGCATTCTTCACAATGGCAAGTCCTAATCCCGTACCTCCGAGTTTACGGCTGCGCCCTTTGTCAACTCTGTAGAAGCGTTCGAAAATATGAACCAGATGTTGTGGTTCTACGCCTATACCGTTGTCAGACACTCGGAACAGGTAAGAGTCCGTTTGTTCCAAGCATGATATTGTCAGCTTGGTGGCGCCAGTGGCGTATGCTATGGCGTTGTCAACAATATTGCGGAATATGGAGCTTATCATCCACGAATCGCCTCTTATGGTTGCGGAAGGAGGCAGTATTAACTTCACTTCTATGTTTTTCTGCTGTAGGCTGATGGCTGAATCGTCTATGACAGCTCTTATTATTTGTGTCACATCTGTATCGGTCATGTTCCTGTCTGTCAGCGGATTGTCGAGAAGAGCGAGCGAGGACATGTCAGACAGGAGCTTAGACATCCTGACGCTTTGGGCATAGCAACGCTCAATGAATCTTGTTCTGCGCTCTTCGTTCAGATGTGGGTTGCTGATAAGCGTCTCAAGGTATGCCTGGATGCTTGCTACAGGTGTTTTCAACTCGTGCGCTGCATTTTGAGTTAGCTGTTTTTTTATTCTCAGCTTGTCTTCTTCGCTTCGCTTAAGTTTCCAATACAAGGTGGTGATGGTATGTGATATGTCGCCGAGTTCGTCGTCGGGCATCTTTTTGTGAACGTCCCTGTCAAATTCTTCTCCTTGCTCCACCTTCAGCGCGAAGTTTCTTAGATAGCGGACGTGTTCGCCAATTCTGTGAGTGTTGCGGTAGAGGATGAACCCTAAAAGCAATGTTATGAATGCGGCATAGTATAGAAACTTGTTGTCAGCTTTCAGACTGCTGGTCAGTTGGGCGTTGTAAGGGACTGCAGCTCTTACCACTATGCCGAAATCACTGAAGAGGGTTGCTGAATAAAAATATGCTTCAGAGAGGGAACGGGATGTGCGCTTGATGTCAAATCCGCTACCTTTGGATAGTGCATCGTGTACCTCGCGCCTTCCGAAATGATTGTCCATTTCGCTTACGTCTGTCCGACGACTGTCTGAAATTACATTTCCGTGCAAATCAATCAGTGTCACTCTCAGTCCGTCAATGCTGTGTGTGTTGACATAGCTCTGGAACGCATTAGGGTCATTAACGGCAGTATCAAGCGTTTGGATAAGTTCATAGTTGTACATCTGCAGTCTGCTGTGCAAGATGTCAATTTTATATTCCTTCTCACGATGGTACTGATAGAGTGCGAAGCATAACGACAAGGCAAGGAATATCCCTATGACGCTTAAAAACAGAGTCTTCGTGAAACTCTTTACATTGACGTTCCTATGAAATCCTTGCATACAGTTGTGTATCATTTTTCAAACGAATAACCATATCCGAACCTTGTCTTTATGCACTTGCCATATTCGCCTATCTTTTTTCTGAGGCGTGTGATTGCCACGTCAACGGTTCTTCCCATTACAATAGTGTCTTTGGGCCAGATTCTGTCAAGTATCTGCTCTCGTGAATATACTTTGGATGGGTTTGACATTAGCAGATGGAGAAGTTCAAACTCAATTTTTGTCAGCGTAACTTCGTTGCCGTTGATGGTCAGCATTTTCATTTCTGTATTTATTCGCATGGATTCGTGCAATATGTCCGCACTGTCGGCAGTTGAAGGTTGTTTTGGTGTGGCTGAATGCGTTTGTCTTCTCAAAACAGCTTTCACTCTGGCCTTGACCTCTCTCATTGAAAGTGGTTTGGGCATATAGTCATCCGCTCCTAAATTCAGTCCTTTGACAATATCGTCTTCGCTGTCAAGTGCCGTAATAAAGATTACGGG
>JAFTTD010000359.1 GCA_017466965.1 Bacteroidaceae bacterium | reverse complement strand
TTATCTGCTAAGCCGACAAACTTGATAACTTATCGTGAATTATCTTTGCAAACAAAATTAATCTCCTGATTATTATATTTGTTTTGTTTTTTATGACTTTCAGTCTATTTCAACAGCACGCAAAAAAAATCAGACTATTTCTCCACTACCAAAACACAAATGGTGTTCTTCATCATATATCACACAGAACTGTCCTGGAGCAACTCCGTGAATCTTTGAATCAGACTTAATAACCCATGTACCATCAGAAGACTTCATAAATGTGCCTGGCATATATTCAGGGGTATGTCTTATCTTAAATGATATTCTATGTTCCACGCCTGAATCCATCTCACTCTTACCTACTTCAATAAACGGATTTTCTGTAATAAAATGGAAATCCGTCATTTCAACAATGTCCTTATAGACTTTTTCCGGTTCATATCCATGGCTTACAAAGAGGATGTTACGTTTTATATTCTTTTTCACAACAAACCATGGACCTCCTCCAAAGCCCAACCCCTTGCGTTGCCCTATTGTGTAAAACCACAATCCATTATGTGTTCCAATTTTTTTCCCAGTTTCAAGTTCTCTGACATCCCCAGGGTTTTCACCAAGATTTCTTTTTATATAATCACGGAAGTCAATATTACCTAAAAAACAAATGCCTTGACTGTCGCGACGTTTTGCATTGAGAAGATTGTTTTTTTCCGCTATTTCTCTTACTTGATGCTTCCACAGATGTCCAATCGGAAACATTAATTTCGAAATTTGCACAGAATTAATTTGACATAAAAAATCCGTTTGATCTTTCACTGGGTCAGGACTAGTGGAAAGCCAAACTTTTCCATCTTTTTCAGTGGTGGTTGCATAATGCCCGGTTGCGATATAATCAAAATTCTTACCCACTACATCTTCGAAACAGCCGAACTTTATCAGTTTATTGCACATAACATCTGGATTGGGAGTCAGGCCCTTTCTTGCTTTATCCATCGTATATCCAACAACTTTTTCCCAATAATCATCATGCAAATCTACCACGTCGAATTTTAATCCGTAGCGTCTTGCCAACCAACGACAAATTTCCACATCTTCTTCTGACGTGCAGTTCCATTCCTGATCTTTTTCAGGACCAATTTTAATATAAAAAAGATGTGGGTCAAAACCAGACTCTTTGAGCAAATGCACACTTACAGACGAGTCAACTCCACCACTTACTAAAGCTGCAATACTTTTCATTTCAGGTTTTCACTAATTTCAAGCATTTTATTAATCGGACGAACTGCTTTAGCTGAAACAGCTTCATCAACAATAATTTCAGGCCATTCGTATTTCAATGCATTATACAATTTCTCCAGAGTATTCAAACGCATATATGAACATTCATTACAAGAACATTCTTTTGATTCAAAAGCTTCAGGGGGTGCAGGTATAAAATGTTTTGACGGACACTTCCTCTTCATCTCATGCAATATGCCACTTTCCGTCACTACTATGAACTCTGTAGAATCACATTCTATTGCATACTTCAACAATCCAGCTGTTGAGCCTATTTTGTCTGCTATAGCTTGTATCGGAGAAGGACATTCAGGATGAACCAAAACTTTTGCACCAGGATGTATCTTCTTGAGTTCTAATATCTTTTCCAAAGAGAATTGATTATGAACATGACACCCGCCATTCCATAAAAGCATCTGTCTTCCTGTGACTGAATTTATATAACTGCCAAGATTTTTGTCTGGGCCGAAAATTAGCTTTTCGTCTTTAGGAAAGCTATCAACAACCAACTTTGCATTTGAACTTGTTACAACAACATCTGTTATGGCTTTTACCGCAGCTGTTGTATTTACATAGCTAACAACTTTGTATCCAGGATGCTCGTCTATAAAAAGTTTCAAATCTTCAGCCTTGCAGCTATCCGCTAGTGAACAACTGGCATTCAGGTCGCACACAAGAACTTTCTTATTAGGGCAGAGTATCTTGTTGGTTTCTCCCATAAAATGCACTCCACACATAACAATAATATCAGCTTCTGTTTTAGCGGCCCATTGCGCAAGAGCCAAAGAATCACCAACAAAGTCAGCTACATCTTGAATAGAGCTGTCTGTATAATAATGCGCAAGAACCACAGCGTTCTTCTCCTTGCACAATTTTCGTATTTCTGAACTAAGTTCTATTTTATTATCAACAGGCTCATCAACGTAGCCTTTTTCAATCCATGAATCTTTTATGCTCATATCAACAAAACTTTTATTATATGAAAAACACAGGGCAAAGATAATTACTTTTTTTCATTTACAGAACAAAACTGTAAAATTCGCCATCAAAACTCATGTTTGAACATATATGTCATACTTATATATTATATGTTAACTTCATCCAATGTAACTAATTTGTTAACTATGGCATAAATTGTGATACCCGCAGAGGAATGAATATTCAGTTTGCGTGCGATATTGCGTCTGTGTGTTGTTACCGTATTGACACTCAAATACAAAAGATCAGCTATTTCCTTATTGGACAAACCTTTAGCTACGCATGTTACTATTTCCTTTTCACGTTCAGACAAAGCAGTGTATTCATAGGAGGAGGATTCTTCTGACACGACATTCTCTTTCCTTTCCTTCTGATTTTTTCTGTTCTTCTTCTCAAGAATCCTTACTGCCGGCAGAAAAGGATTGTCTTCTACCATGCAATGGATATTAAGGTCTTCTTCTGTTCCATATATGTCAATCAATACTGAATTGAGTTCATTGTTATTTCCTTTCTGAGGATAATACTGCATAAACAGATTTTTAAGCTCACGCAGTTTACCTTCTATTTGTTCGTGATGAGTACTGAGCAAATGCATATTATCACCTGTAGGATGCTCTCCTTCAAGCAGTCTTTGAACATATACGAAAACATTATTTTCTTCATATTCCATGTGTTTGCGGACTTCTTCTACATATTCGTCATAGAATTTGAGCATTAGAAACGCGATTTCGTTTTTTTCAGAGCAATCTATGGAATTGAGCAAGTCACGCCTCATTGTAGGCAGCTGATAGTCTAAGAAATAAGAATGAGCCTTGCGAAGATATGACAAAAGCGACTTTACACATATATTGTTTATCTTAAGCGTTGATGCATCAACACCATTTTTAACATAATTCACAACCGAGAGAAATGTCAACATATCAACACCACACTCATTGCAAACTTCGCTGATAGTCTTTTCTCCAAAACCGAACGTTAGCCCAAACCTATTCATAACCAACAGCAAACGATAGTCGTTCGCTATCAAATCTTTTAACT
>JAFTTD010000358.1 GCA_017466965.1 Bacteroidaceae bacterium | reverse complement strand
GTTCAGGTTGGAACAGGGCAGACCAGTGAAAATTGGAACAGGGAAAAGGGTAGTACCGTTTCGTTGAATGTATATACAAACTGTGACAAGGTTGAGCTTATACTGAATGGTAAGAAGATTGCGGAGAAGGAAAATACAATGATTGCTCGTTCAAGAAACAGACTGAAGTTTGACAACATAAAATATGAGCCAGGCAAACTTGTGGCATACGGATACAGAGGCGGTAAACGTGTAGCTGAGCATGTGATGGAAACATCTGGCAATATGAAAAAGTTGGATTTACGACCTGATGTGATTGAATGGCAGGCTGATGGAACTGACTTGCAGCATGTGCATATTTATGCTGTTGACGGAAAGGGCAGGAGAGTATGGAATGTTCAGGACAAGCTGACTTTCAGTGTTGAGGGTGATGCTAAGATTGTGGCTGTTGATAACGGAAACCTTTACAGCCATGAAATGCATACTGGTAATGAACGCCGTCTATATAATGGTTCAGCATTAGTGATTTTACGTTCAGGAAAAACTCCGGGTAAGGTTGTTCTCACTGTTACTGACGAGAAGGGAAAGAAGACAAAACTGAACCTTGAGACCCTATAATGTCATATAAGACAAAATGCATAAAACAAAAAGAAGAATGTTCGTCAGGGACATTCTTCTTTTTTTGTGGAGCTGGAGGGAATTGAACCCTCGTCCAAACAAGGAAGCCATATGCTTTCTACATGCTTATTCCAGCCTTCGGTTTTCGTGCTGAGGCAAGACCTGGACCACCCACCGCAACCTTATCCTCTAAATTTTCGCCTGATATGCGAGGCCATAACTGACTATTCCCGATTTTGCTGCACCGCGACTCTGAACGCTTCAGGAAAATAGCTTTCAGTGCGATGTCTCGTTTCCTCGCCTGGCAAGGAAATAAAGCTAATCTACTATACTTCGATTAAGCAGCGAGAGCAAAGTTGTTTTCGCCAGATAATTTTTTGATGACTGATATTTAAGAGCTAACCATCAACGCTCTGCATGCTTACATACCACCTCGACTTGCTGTCAAATCCAGTCAACCCCAGTGTATTTTATGCAAATTTACGCCTTTGAAATGAAACAACAAAAACTTTGCCGATGTTTTTCCGTTAATGAAATTTAAGTCGATTGATTCTTTTGGTTTTTGCATTTAATTCTTTAGGCCTATGGAGGATGAGAAGCCAGAGTGCTTCACAACTATATTTCCTATTTCAGAACACAATCTTATCTAATCTCTTCACCTCTGATACCAAGTGCGCTCATGAGTGAATATCCCAATATCTGTTGATTGAACCCTCTTCCTTGCTGAGGCTCCATTGCAAATAGAGTAATGTCTTTGTCTTTGTTATTACGGATTGCGTCTCTTACTTTTGAACCATATGCTTCAATATTAGGTATAAGCATAATTCTGTTCACTTTCTTGTTGTCTGCAATTATTTTTAGTGCTTCAATATAGTACTCTTCTTTATTTGTTACATCGTTTGCTACGGGATATGCTTCTATTGAAAATTCTCCAAGGTTGTCTTTGAATGCTTTACCGTTTAATTCTGATTCAAAATTAGAAGGCGTGAAATTTTCTAATTCTTTATTCTTCTTTTCATATATAAATATGACAAGTGTGTTGTGTGCTCCTGGTTCTAAACCTCCGTCAAGAGAAATGCAATCTAACCAGTGGGCTAAATCTGCCTTAGGTATGCGTCTTTCAAGCATGCGCTCGAAATTTACAGATAGGTCAAATGCAACACTGTCGGCATATTCTGCGTCAATGAGAATTACGTTCTCGCTTATCATATTTGATATATCTACGCTCATAACTTAATTTGTTCTTAAATGGGTTTAGTTGCAAAATGTGATTCAATAAATATGAAACAATATATTGCTCATGGAATAGCTTTGTTGTTATATGTTTAAAATAAAAAATTGCTTATCATCACGACAAGCAATCTTCACTAACCTTAAAATAAATCTAATACCATGAAAAACATGATGCAAATTTACGCACTATTTATTAAATATGCAATACCTGTGTATGCCTTTTTTATAAATAGCGGAGATTTTGTGCGGTTAATAGGCATTTTGTGTTATTTTCTTTTGATGTGTAATTATATTTTTATTGAATTTGACATTAGTTTGGTAGCTTTATATGGTATTTATTCAACATACAGAACCAAACCTTTCAAGTATTCACCTTCTGGATGATATATGTTTATAGGGTGATCAGCAGGTTGGTGCAATTGGTGAAGTATTCTGACTTTTCTTCCAGCTAATGCAGCTGCTGTAAATACAGCCGATCTGAAATTGTCTTTTGTTACAACCTGTGAACAACTGAATGTGAAGATTATACCTCCTGGCTTGATTTTTTCAAAAGC
>JAFTTD010000357.1 GCA_017466965.1 Bacteroidaceae bacterium | reverse complement strand
CTTCCCCTTTTCGTCTGTCATTGGCACACCGTCTTCGCCGTTTCGAAGCAGTCGAGGGCGAGCCTCTATCTTTTGGCTTACCATTCCTTCCTTCCATCCGTATTTTGTTGCTCCGCACCATGGCCACCATGTCTCCCTTGTGCCACCTCCGTCAATGGTACCTTTGCCGGTAATGGCAATGTTGTCGGCGTTAAGGGCGTATATGCATGGCGAAAGATTGTAGCAGTCCAGTCCTTCCCATGATGTTTCCACTATTGGGTAAAGTTCGGGCTGGAACACGAACTCGAGGGTTGCTCCTTCTTCAATATGGAGCTCCACATTGCTTTTAATCTCTATTGCCCCTGTCCTGAACGTCATGCCAGAAGGTATTACCACTCGTCCGCCACCTTTTCTTGCACATTTGTCGATAGCTTTCTGAATGGCTTTTTGGTTGCGCTTGGCGTTGGCGTCTGTGCTTGCTCCGCATCTGCGTATGTCAACTATGGACTTTATTTCAATGTCGGGTTGCTTGATGCTTTGCTCTATTTGTTTGTAGAGTGCTTCGTCCCATGTCTGTGCTGACGTTACTAAAGATACTAAAAAAAGGATTAATAACAGAATTCTCTTCATAGGTTATAATAAAAAAAAGATTCAAGAAGTCAGTAATCCTCGCTTCTTGAATCTTCAAAATGTAAATTGTTAGAATTTGATAGTCTTGACGCTCTTGTCTGCGAATGTAACTGTTACACTGCTCTTGTCGTCAGCAATCTTTACTGACTTAACTGGAGTAAGCTCTTTCTTGCTGAACTGCTTGTCGCCCTTCTTCCAGAGCATCAGTGTCACCATCACATCGTCCTTCTGAATGTGCTTTTCGTTCTGGATAAGTCCGCAAGTGTTGCTTACAGGGTGTATGCCTTCAGGGTGAAGCACGCTTGTCTTGTCCCAGTCTGTAAGGTTCACCATAGCGAGGCTGTATTCACCGTTGCAGATGATTGTTGCTTCTGGAACCTTAGCCGATTTGCTTTCTGTCACAGGCTTGCCGTCAATCTCAGGCAGTGTGTAGTGTCCGAGACGTACTGATGTAGGAGTTGGCACTGACACGCGGTCAACGCGGAGCACACCGTTAGGAAGCGGAATGTCTGCAAGGTTGTATTTCACCTCTGGGTCGATTTCCAATACAGCGTCGCGGCGGTATATGCCGTCTTCAAAACTCTTGAACGTATAGAGGCGGAGTACTTCCCATTGTCCCTTGCTGTTCTTAGTAGCGTAGTTCATTGATACTTCGCCGTTCTTGCCGTCTGCCATCCAAGGGAATTCAGTGTGGTAAGCCAGCTTGTTGTAGTTTTCCGAACTGCGGAACTTCTGCCAGTCCTTAGCCACAGTTTCGTGACACCATGAGCGCATTTCCGAACCGCCCACGTTAGGATAGTCTGTTATAAGAAGGTTTGTTGCTGGCTGGAATTTGTTATAAACATGGTTCTTCTTGAATTCCTTGTCCCATGGTCCGTTGTTCTCCTTCGCTGTCCAGAACGGATTGTCTGCAGGCAGGAGCAGGGCGAGGAACGCCTTTGCGCACCAATAAACACTGCCTCGGCAACTGTATATCTGCACTGCAGGCTCGAATGGGCCGTAGAATCCCAATGTAGGCACATTGTCCTCAAGCAAGTTAGGGTTCTGCAGGAACTGGAGCAGAGTTGACGATGCTATGCGGCGCATCCATCCGTAGTTGATGTCCTTGTCTGTCTGATATCCGAGCAGAGCCAATGGAACAACAGCACCGAAGCGGTAAGGTATGCTTCGTCCCCACATGTTCATCTTGCCCTCAGCATTGAACATATATGGGTAGTTGTCAATGAGGTCAGCCTGGTTCTTCATGAACTGAGCCGCATATTCAGGGTAGAAATGTCCGTACATCTGTGCCCAAATTGGTCCGTACATCTGGAATGCCCACATGCTGTAGTAGTCGTAGGCAGGAGCGTCGTTATACCATCCTTCGCCACGATATAGGGCGAGAAGTTTCTTCAGACAGTCTTCCATTCTCCAGTCGTTCACTTCGTATCCTTCCTGTTTGAAGAAACTGATTACGAACACATTGAAGAACATCCAGTTGCTTCCGATTGTAGGTCCGTTGCCATAGCTGAGCATCATTGCTGCCACCTTGTCCTTCTGCTCCTTTGTCAGAGGGTCCCAAAGAATGTTCTTTGCTGTGGAGAGCGATATGGCGAGAGCGCCGAATTCCACGAGAGTCTGGCTCGGACCTCCGTTTTTGCCCAGATGCTTCACATAGCTTGGATTTTCAGGGTTGACAAGGTTAAGCAACTGGTGACGGTAGTAGTCTGCCACCTTTATTCCGTTGAGAGTCAGGTCAGGGTTTTCTCTGAGCAGCGGAGCTGCAAGGAACAATGTGCGGCAGAATCCCTCAAGTTTGGCAGTGATGACACCGCCCTCGTTTCTCGGATAAGTCTTTTCAAACTGCTTAGGGAAATACATAGGGTCGTCAAGATTGCGAACGTATGTGAACGCGCCTTCAAGCAGATACTCAGCGGCGTCAATCCATCCCTGTCGGTCTAAACCGGTGTATGGGCTCACCTTGAAGTTTGGAGCAGGAATCGTGAACGTCTGGTCAATTTTGTGGGTGGGAGTTGCAACCTGCGCCGTAGCTACAGTGCTTCCCATTGTCATTACGGCAATAAGAATGCCTCTAAAAATCTTTTTCATTGTATCTTAAATTTATAAGTTATGTTATCTTGTCGCCAAAGATACAATTTTTTTCTTTCAGTGCAATAATTATACTTAAGTATTTGAATTTCGCAAACTCTGCTTTGAGGAGGTTTATAAGGGAATGTTAAAAAGGGGAGGTAAAAGGATGAGTTAAAAGGGTGTTAAGATTGGAGTTAACAAGAGGACAAAACTAAAATATGATAAATATCTTTTAATTCTGTGCGGATGTTTTTAATGCTTTGATTTATAATAACTTAATAT
>JAFTTD010000356.1 GCA_017466965.1 Bacteroidaceae bacterium | reverse complement strand
TACCATCAGTAACAGGAAGAAGTATTTTAGGTACATTCAGGATACCTTCATTTATCGTACATATAAGAATATCAATAGTGAGCATGGCTATATTAATTCATTGAACAATGCTTCTCAGAACCTATTAATGACATCAATAACATATTCAACGTCCTCGTTAGTCAATACTGGACTCATTGGAATGCTAAGTTCTTCCTGCGACCACATTTCAGACACAGGCAAAGACTGATTAGCATACTCCGAATATGCTTTGTGATGATGTATTGGACATGGATAATGTATAAGTGTCTCCACACCATTTTCCTTTAGAAACTCCTGCAGTTCATCTCTTTTTGATGTCCTCACCGGATATACATGATATACATGACTATCTATATCAGACGGCAATGCAGGAACTTTTATAGAGCAATTGGAAATCCCATTGTTATACAACATCGCTATCGCCTTTCTTCTGGCATTGTCATCATCCAATCTTCGCAACTTCACTCTTAAAAAAGCGGCTTGCAATTCATCCAGACGGCTATTTACACCTTTAAGTTCATGAACATACTTTGATGCCTGACCATAATTGGACATTCTCCTTACTATAGACGCAAGCTCTGCATCATTGGTTGTAACACACCCACCATCGCCAAGAGCGCCTAAGTTTTTACCCGGATAGAAACTGAATGCGGCAGCATGTCCTAAAGCACCTGCTTTACCATGCAAGCATATTGCTCCATGTGCCTGGCATGCATCCTCAAGTACTTTCAATCCATGTTGTAATGCAATGTTCATGACAGAATTCATGTCACATATCTGCCCATACAGATGAACAGGTATTATTACCCTTGTACGTTTAGTTAAACAACGCTGGATATCAGATACATCAATCAAGGCATCAGCATCTCCAACATCGCACAATACGGGCTTTAGCCCAACATTGGACACAGCTAACGCAGTTGCAATAAACGTGTTACCAGGCAATATAACCTCATCACCATCATTCCATCCATACATCAGTTTCCAAGCAGACAATACGAGAGCGAGAGCATCAAGTCCGTTTCCAACACCGACAGAATATTCAGCACCAATATATCGGGCAAATTCAGACTCAAATAAGGTTACTTCATTGCCTCCAATATACCAACCTCGATTTATTACAGATTCAGAAGCCTTTGTTAGTGCATCGCCAAATGATGCTGTTATCTTCGGAATATCAAGAAATTTCACTTCCATAATCAAAGTTCTCTTTGTCTGCAAAAATATCCAGCAAAGGTTTCTTCAATGTATTCTACAGGATTTTCAAAAATACCATAAACGCTACTTCCACTTCCTGACATTGATGCATACACAGCACCCATGTCATATAGTTTGTCTTTAATTGCCGCTATCTCTGGATATTTAGGGAATACACTCTTTTCAAAATCATTAAAAACAGTATCCTTCCATGAGGTTACAGGCTCAGAAAGCAAATCTTTCAACGACACTTTAGGTGCAGACGGATTAATGTTTGAATAAGCGTCACGGGTTGAAACGAAAATATCAGGCTTGACCAAAACTAACGTCATACCAGTCAAATTAAGTTTAATATCTGAAAAAATATTTCCTATGCCTGTTGCAAACACTGGATTATTCTTTATGAAAAAAGCGCAGTCAGCACCAATCTCTGCAGCATAGGCTTCAAGCCTCTCATCAGACAAACTTAAAGAATACTTTTCATTCAGAACCTTTAATGCGTATGCAGCATCTGACGATCCGCCACCCAATCCTGCACCTGTTGGTATATGCTTATACAAATACATACTTACAGGAGGAAGGTCAAATTCTTTTTTCAAAAGTTTGTATGCTTTTACCACAAGATTGTCATCAGGCGAACCATCCAATAAAGTACCGGAAACTTTAAGGCTATATCCGCAAGATGGAACATTGCTTTCTATAGTCTTTATCTCTAAGGCATCTTGAAGTTTAATCGGATAAAAAACTGTTTCTAAATTGTGATAACCGTCAGGGCGCTTTTCAACAACATTAAGCCCTATATTTATTTTTGCATTAGGATATACTATCATACATTATAAATCTTATATTTAGAAAGTACAAAACATTAATCGCTACCATTCCATTGAGAAAGTAAAAGTCAGTAAGTGTTACACTTTTCAGAACGGAGGGTCGTCAGAAGTGCTCATCGGCATCATATCTGCTGTCAATCCATCAATAGGATCATTACCGTCAATGCTCACGCTACCCACATTGGATTTAGACGGCAAAATAGTATCACCTGAATCGCCAGGAAGCGGTGGCATGGAATCATCACTGATATTAGCAAAACGTGCATATTCACCACGGAAACGAAGTCGCACATCACCTACCGCACCATTTCTGTGCTTGGCAATGATAATCTCTGCTAATCCTTTCAGGTCATTCCCATGATTGTCCTTGTATATCTTATAATACTCAGGACGATGGATGAAGCAAACCATGTCTGCATCCTGTTCTATTGCTCCAGACTCACGTAAGTCGCTCAGTTGCGGACGCTTGCTGTCCGGATTGTTAGGATCAGTTCCTACTCTATTTTCCACACTACGGTTCAACTGTGACAGGGCTATGATAGGAATGTTTAGTTCCTTTGCCAATCCCTTTAGCGAACGAGATATGGTAGAAACCTCTTCTTGACGCGAATTATACGACATTCCAGAAGCATTCATAAGCTGAAGATAGTCTATAATAATAATTTTAACACCATAATCCCTCACCAATCTTCTAGCTTTGGTTCTTAGTTCAAACACAGACAAGGAAGGAGTGTCGTCAACATAAAGCGGAGCATCATACATCTCCCTTATCTTATAGTCTAACTGTCCCCATTCGTATGGAGCCAACTGCCCGCTCTTAATTTTCTCGCCTGTAATTTCACACACATTCACAATCAAGCGGTTTACAAGCTGAACATTCGACATTTCCAAAGAGAACATCGCCACAGGTACACGATTGGTTATAGCCATGTTACGTGCCATGGAAAGGACAAATGCCGTCTTTCCCATAGCAGGACGCGCAGCGATAATCACGAGGTCTGAATTCTGCCATCCACTGGTCATCTTATCCAAAGCATCAAACCCAGAACTTAATCCACTCAATCCATCAGTTCGTGCGGCTGCCGCCTCCAACAGTTTGTACGCATCGTCAATGACAGGATTAATTTGAGTGAAATCCTTTTTCATGTTTGTCTTTGACAGTTCGAACAACCTACCTTCAGCCGTCTGCATCAGCTCTAAAATATCTTGGCTCTCGTCAAATGCCATTCTCTGAATATTGCTCGTATATGAAATCAACTCTCTTGCAAGAGCCTTCTGCGCAATAATCTTCGCATGATATTCTATGTGAGCAGAACTGAGCATCTTTCGGCTCAATTCAGCAATATAGAGTGGACCGCCAGCATCTTCCAATCGCCCCGTACACCTCAGTTGTTCTGTCACAGTCAAAATATCAACAGGACGGTTTTCCGCCGCTAACGTCCTAATGGCAACATATATTTCCCTATTTTTAGAATCATAGAAAGACTCAGGTTTCAACAAATCAGAGACAAGTCCAAAAGCGTCCTTCTCAATAAGACACGCCCCAACAACAGCCTCCTCAAAGTCAACAGCCTGAGGTTGCAGTCTGCCATATTCGTTTGTAGTAAGTTCCGCCTCCTTTGTAGCCCTTCTCCTACTGCTACTCCTCGTTTCTGCCATATTATTTAATCAATAAATATCAGTCATTTAACAAATGTAAATAAGTATATTTTCATGAGTATAGTTAACTTCAGCATTTATGAATTGGATTTTATTTCATAATTCATAAATCGACATAGGTTTCTACTCAGAAAAGCCTACTCTACACAACATTCCGTTACAAAAATAAACCATTAAGTCCGAACTTCAAAATGAAGAGTAACATTTTTATAATATCAATAAGAGCTTTTAATTTTAATAAGGAAGTTGTTAGTAATTTAGTTTTAAGATATGATGTAGATTAGAGTTGGTCATAACCCTCATCACTCATCCTTTATTTAAGCGAAGTTTTCACTTCATATTTTTCAATGCATTTTTGGATTTATGGCGCGGAAGCTTTAATTTTGCAGTTTAAAAGAATGTGTGTTTATGACTGAAAACAAAATAACAACCAATATAACAGACATCGCATGGAATGAAGGATACGGTGCTTACATTGACTATGTGTGCAAAACAATCCTTGAGTCTGTGGGAGGTAGATTAAATTCTGAGTCCATGGACAAGCTTAGCTCAGAACAGCACACTCTGTTAGCGTATAAATGGCTGAGAGATGAAGTTATGGAGGGAGGATTCATCCAATTAATTTATAACGGTTATGCTCCATATGTTCTTGACAGTCCGTTTCCTTATGTTATAAAAAAGGTGTGGGAACTAAAGGAATTATCCAAACTGCTGTTCAATGTTCGCAAAGAATATCATCTGAATAAAAAGGAATTTGAAGTTGAACTGTCGGACGAGGATTTTATGGCACTGTACGAGCGGTTAGAGAAACTGAATG
>JAFTTD010000355.1 GCA_017466965.1 Bacteroidaceae bacterium | reverse complement strand
TCCCTTTCAATGAGATTTAATCTCTTCTGGATAAATTCTGAAGTTCTGGTAGCTTCTAAGTTATTATCTATTTCTGCATCTCTGTTATACATTGCTACCAAAGTATCCAAATAATCCCTGCCTCGTTCAGGTATGTTATCGTTCATTGACAACTGGGCAATAGTTGTAGTCTTAGAAGTTGGTTCAACAGACAATCTTGAAGTATATGCCATTGCAGTGTATTCCAATGGATAGACATATACTTTCAAAGATTTTTTATTCATTACATCAAGTTCCTCCATATCAAATTCTTCCCCATTAACTTCTGCAAGCCTCTTAGTACGATCAAGCATTATATCATAATTAGGATTCCTTGATATATATATATTTCCAAAGGAAGTTTCAATTCGTGTTGGGAATTCTGTAAGTACTTTACTTAATTCAGCTTCATCATATTTAATATCTGCAACATAATGATTATCTTTCTGAGAAATTGTCAATTCAACTACATACATTAACGAGTCAAGCATATCTTCATCCATATCAACTGTGAATGGAGCATATTTACCATATACTTCACTATCCTTGACAGTTCCTTCTATAAAATACTGAGTGTATAATTTGAGCGCATTGACGGCTTTCTTATTCAAAGTCTTAGTAGCAAGAACTTCCACTTCATTGTCAAATCCATCACTACTGTTCATAAGTCCCAATTCCGAGAATGTAGAATTAATGGAATTAGAATACGGACGCTTCTCCTGATCCTTAATCAGAACTTTTGCTGTCACATTATAAATAGGTGTTGAGTATCTGAGATAAACAAAAGCAACGATTACACAAAAAAGTACTGAACCTAAAAACCAATACTTATATCTCAAAAACAAAACCCAAAGAAGCCTTATATCAATTCCCGACTCCTCATCTTTAGCTAAATTATTATCAACATAGCCTTTTACATTCCCTGATTCATTTGAAACATTCATAACAAAATTTATTTCTAAATATAAAATATACAAACTATTATGCGATGCAAATTTAACATCATTTTCTCAATCACACAACTTTTACGAGAAAAACAAAACAAAAACAACAAAAATTCAGAAATTATTCATCATATCTGTTAGAACAAAATAATTAATGAGCCCGCGTTTAATAACAAATGAGCCTGCGTTTAAAAACAAATGAGCCTACATTAAAGATTATATTAGCCCACATTATATATGCGATTCAACTATGTATCAGCAGGACTATATTACACGTAATGAAAAAATTATTAATAAAAAAAACGCCATAATAGTTAATTCTCAATATTTTATATTATATTTGCAATAAATTGTGAAATAACATTAACAAAATATTATAAACATCATGGGGAACAAAGACAAGACATTGTATTTTATTGTTCTTTTAGTGGACATCATTATGTTGCTTGTGTGCGCTATTGGAACTCGTTTATTTTATTCATATGTTGATCCAGCTGCTTTAGCAAACATACAGAATTTCTATGGAATCATTATAATTCTTATTATCAGTTTCATTGCAAGTTTCGCGTTATTCCCTTCAATAACACAAAAGCGATTTGTGAAACATGAGCATATAGTTAGCAGGGTATTAGCCACAAGTGTATCAACCATGTTGTTCACATCCCTTTTAGCTATAGCTACTATCTCAAATTATGCTTTTCCAAGGAAATTCATATTTACTTTTATTGCAGTTTTCACTATCCTTTTATTGATAGAAAGACTTTGCATCAGAAAGGTCCTGATAAGCATAAGAAGCAGGAGAAAGAATATCAAGAACATCATTTTAGTAGGTAAAGAATATTCCATCAAAAATCTTTATCAGATTTTCCAAAATCCAATTTACGGCTACAAAGTCAAAGCATATTTCACCAACGAAGATATAGAAATAGCTAAAGGCACAGAATTGCGGGAAAACAAGAACGAAGAAATTATTTCATGGTTAAAAAAACATCCTGAAATTAACGAGGTATATGCATATTACCCTAAAGAAATGACGAATGAGATTAAATCCCTCAGCAGATACTGCGACAATAATCTTATCCGTTTCTACTATGTGCCAGCTATAAACGCATTTCACAACAACGTAATGTTTGACACAATTGAAAACATACCAATTGTTGCAAGAAGAAAAGAGCCATTATTAAACCCTGTTAACAGGTTTATAAAAAGAGCTTTTGATTTGTTTGTATCATCATGTTTCTTGGTATTCATTTACCCATTCATCTACATCTTTGTAGCAATAATGATCAAGCTGAAATCTCCCGGCCCTATATATTTCAAGCAAGAAAGAACAGGAATAGACGGTAAAGTATTTAAGTGCATCAAATTCCGCTCAATGAAAGTCAATGACGATGCGGACAAAGTGCAAGCCACAAAGGATGACCCACGCAAATATCCATTTGGAGACTTCATGAGAAAAACAAATATTGACGAATTACCTCAATTCATCAATGTTTGGAAAGGTGACATGTCATTAGTAGGCCCGCGTCCACACATGTTAAAACATACAGAAGAATACTCTATCCTCATCAATAAGTTCATGGTTAAGCACTTTGCAAAGCCTGGTATTACAGGACTTGCACAAGTTTCCGGATTTAGAGGAGAGACAAAATACATTAGCCAAATGGAAGGAAGAGTAAAAAAGGACATTGAATATATTGAAAACTGGTCATTTCTACTTGATATAAAAATAATGATCAAAACTGTAACAAACATGTTTGAAGGCGAAAAAAATGCATATTAAAACTTCAACCAAACTATAAACAAAAGTAGTACTTGATTTAGCTTCACTATAAATAGAAGTTTTCAGGTACTACTTTTTTTATACATTCAATTGCGTTATTAAGCGAATTTAAGTATCTTTGCAAATGAAATTACAATATTCATTTATAAATTGAAAAACATGAATTTCATATCCAATATTTTCAGAAAGAAAACACAGGAAAAAGCAGGTGGCATGGAAGACTTCATGACACTGATACGTGTATATTTTCAAAGTGTATTAGCATCTAATCTTGGAATAACCAATATTGCCGCATTGCCAGATATGGCAATGTTCAAGCGTTCACTACACGTAGCGACAATAAACAACAAATTAGGCTTAGCAGAAAAAAAAGCCTGCAGCAAGATGCTAAAAGATTTATACGGAATAAGTGACAGCATTTTTAAGGAGATAGACCAAAGCATTAAAAAAGGTTGCCGTACACAAAATGATGTAAGAAACTATCTGTTCTTGTTCCAGGGTTTTTCACAAGATCTGATGATGCTGACTGGAAACCTAATGA
>JAFTTD010000354.1 GCA_017466965.1 Bacteroidaceae bacterium | reverse complement strand
TGTGCAGATTTTGCAGGGTCTTCGTATGAGGCGAGTCCTGCCCAAGGATTTTGTTTTATATTATTATGCTTCATGCTTCCGTAATTCCAAGATACTTTTTGATTGATTCCAATAATTTCGCATAACCAACCTTTTCGGAAGAGTCAATATTGGATAATCTCTGTGTTAAGTTTATTCCTGTTGAATTATGATTTATTATTTGCTCAAATATATTATGAATATCACTGCGCAGATTATATCCTCCTATTGCAACAGGAATGACGGTGATGTTTTTGTTTTCGGCAGCCAATCGCCATTCTTTACTATAATAAGTGTTTATATTTTTCCCGTATTCCTGTAACTCTTTTGATATGGCAGGTGAAAGGACTGGTATGAAAATTTTAGACGTGCGAATGGCTTCGGAGATAATATTATCATAGTCATCGCCTCCATCTAGTTTCACATTGTCAAACCATACATTCAGGCTGTTTTCACGTGCCAGTTTGCAGAAGAGTTTACTTGCTTCATGTATGTCGCAGCTTTTATATGAAATGAATATTCCTCCTTGCCGACGTTTTTCCAGAACCATATTACGGAAAGGACTGTTGATGTCTGTAGAAGTGAGCAACTCATGAATATGTGTCATGAACTGCCACACATCATCGTGCATACACACTCCACGGCGCTGCAGATAGTCCTTCAGCTGTCTGTCGGCAGGACTGTCAGGGTCGAACATTGAAGCGAGATTGTCACAAGTGAGCAGATTGCCGTCAATATCTTTTGCTCCTTCCCGGTCAGTGTCTTCAAATCCGCGTGTGAGTATATACCAGAAGAAACGGAAGTACCAGTCGTCGAATTTGCAGCCGAGGGCAAGCATGCGCTTTTCCTTCAGGAAAGGAACTATGTACTTGTTGTCAACCTCCATCATCCATTTTTCTATAATCTTTATGGCGTCAACGTCTGTTTCTACATATCCTCGTGGTTTAGGTCTTCCATTGATTACTTTTCCAAAGACATAGAACAGGGTAGGCTGGCTGTATTTGTTCAATCGGCATTGAGCCAGTGCATTCTGAAAATCCTTTAGTGACTGGTTGTCTGAAATGTTGACAATGCGTAGCTCGTCGCCCCAGATGTCGCGCATCAGCGTTTCAACATAGCTGTCAATGCAGGTTGTGAGTACAAATCTGAATAGTTTTGTGCGCAATAACTGTGTCAATTCAGGCGACATGTCGTCCAAATCGTATTCATAGCCATCGGTGAGCAAAGTGTATATAGGATCAGCCTGGTCGCGTGGCGTTCCTCTGAAAACATCAGTAAAGTCCTTGTGGTCAATAAAACTGTCGCCACGCTCGTTTTTTCGGTCTATGTTTATTTCATTGATTATATACTGGTTGATGTCTCCATCAGATTGTGGAAATTTATTTCTGTTGAGTACGACACCGCTACCGACAACAAGTATGTATTCTTCATTGAAAACGCCATCTACAAATGCACGCTCATCGAAAATACGTTCAGTTGTCCTTGTGTTCTGATTCGCTCCTCTGGGTTTTCGTGCCATAAAAATAGTATATGAAATAAGATTCTCAGTAAGTATTAGATTCTATCTGTATGCAAATGTAATTAAAAAGAGTTATAATTTATTCATATAAATAAAAAAGATGAAAAAACGATTACTCCTCAAACTTCCACCAGTCGAAGTTGAAGAGTTTGGAGCCTTTCATCCCTTTGAACACAAAGAAGAGGTCGTGCTTGCCTGTTACAGGCTGGATGTCTTTTGTTTTCACGTTTTTCCAGTTTTCCCATCCTCCTGTTCCTGAGATGTTGAGCTCCGCTATCTTTTTGCCGTTGAGGCTGTCGATGTGCAGCTCTATTTTACCTCCGTGAAGACCGCTTGCAACTGATGCTCTGAAGCGTGTGGGCTGCGATGTAAACTCCACTTCACGAACCTTGATATAGTCGCCGTTGTGGATGTTGGTGACATATACTCCTTTCTTGTTGTTCTGTTCTGTGTTCAGACCTTCTGAGAATGCTATTGTCTCTGCCTCTGTGCGTCGGAATGGGTTGAGGGTGCCTATTGGAACTACTCCGTCAGCCGTAGCATTTATTACAGGGTATGTGCCGTCGGCATTGTATCTGAATTCCTCCACGGCTGAAGAGCGCCCGAATCCGCCTCCGCCAGGCAGTTTGCCGGTGTGGTAGAAGAAGTAGTTATGCCCCTTGTACTCTGTCACTCCGCAATGGTTGGTGAATGAGCCTGTATTTTGCAGGGGCATTATTTCACCCATATATTTCCATGGGCCTGTCGGAGTGTCTGACATGGAGTAGGCTATATGTTCCGGCACTCCTCCTGCAGCGTAGAGCAGATAGTATTTGCCGTTGCGTTTTTCTATCCATGGTCCTTCTGTATAGGAATCCTTGTACTTTACATCCTTCTTTCTGTGTTTTGGTGCTGGTGCTCCGAAACCTTCTTCTGTAAGGTCTATCATGCCAAGTTCGCCGCTGTAGGAAATCATGTCTTCGTTGAGCTTCAGGTAGTAGATGTGCGGATTGCCCCAATAGAGCCATGCTTGTCCATCGTCGTCAATCAGGACGGTTGGGTCGATGTGATCCCACGAACCGTTCTCAAACAGGGGCTTGCCTATGGCATCTCTGAAAGGGCCTGTAGGCGAATTGCCCACTGCAACGCCTATTGCCATGCCTCCCGAAATCTTTGAGTGGGCACATACGTACCAATAGTATTTCCCGTTGCGCTCAATGCATTGCGCTGCCCATGCACGGTCGTCTGCCCATGAGAATGATGCCAGGCTGAGCGGAGTGCCGTGGTCTGTCCAGTTTGCCATGTCGGTGGTGGAATATATTCTCCATTCGTTCATCCAGAAAAAGTCGGCCCCGTTCTCGTCGTGTCCGGTATATACATACAGGCGGTCGCCCACTACGAGCGGTGCAGGGTCGGGGGTGAACCAAGTCTGCACTATCGGATTCTGCGCAGTCAGCATTTTTGTTCCCAATGACAGCGCGGCAAGCATTATCAGTTTTTTCATGTTTTTATCAGAAGGATATGGATTGGTACTTAATGGCTTTGAGTGATGATTCTGTAG
>JAFTTD010000353.1 GCA_017466965.1 Bacteroidaceae bacterium | reverse complement strand
TTTATTTTTTAACAACTGATATACTGAGTTTTTATATATTATATACTGAGCCTATTGATATTTGGAAGTTGTCGAATGGACGTTCGATATCTCCGTCATAAGAAGAAGTTCTTGGGAATCCATACCGGCCAATTATTTCCATTTGCAATGTAATTCTATTATTTGTTTCATATTGTATTCCTGCACCATAATTTATTCCTAAATATGAATCGTCATAATCAAATGTGTTTTTAATACAACCTGTTGATAGTCCTATTATACCGTATGGACGTAATCTTGAAGGACGAGTAATAAACCAATGGGAATCTAATGAAACATCAACACCTCTAATGTGATAGCCATATTCTTCATAGTCATCATATAAAACATCCATTCCTGTTAAAACCCCTTTGATGGAACATGAAAATCTAAAATAATTGGTTACATAATATTGATACTTTAGCCCTAAACCAAATTTGTTGTCTTGTTCAATGGAGTAGCCATCCCAATAACCATAATCTGCCAATTTATTGTTGAAAATATTATAACTCACATTCGCACCCACGGAGTGCATTCCTTTTTGTGCATTGATGCTTAATGCAAACGGCAACAGGATAAGCCCAAAAATAAATTTTTTCATATTTGTGTATTTATTAAAAGTTAGAACATTCAATATGAAGACCGCACTAACCTTTAATAAATAAAGAAGAAAGCGCAGGCTTGCAATCTATGTTCCACTCGGGTTCACCACAAACCCCCATTAGTCATAGTTGAAGCCTACGCCTATGCGCATGCTTCACTACTAATGGAAGTTTTTGCTTGTCGCTTTCTTTTTTCGAGGTGGTGATTCGAGTGGAAAGTAAGCAAAAAATAAAAATGTCGTGCAACTCTCTGAATTGCACTCTGCAAAGATAGTTAAATATTATTCAATTACTGCAATTTGAAGGAATTAAAATTACGGATTAAGGATGGGATTATAAAATGGACGTAAAAAAGTGGAATAGTTGTATCGGAGTTTGCTGTAATTGCTTAGTTTGCAGAAATATAAGGGTTGATACCAACACATTGTTATATGGTTGTTGAGATGTTTGAAAATCTGTATGTTTGAAAGTCAGAAAACAGTGCGCTGGAGTTTCAACTCCTGTGTGCTGGAGATTTAATTCCAGTGCGCTGATTTGTAAACTCTGGCGCACTGTTTTTTTTCTTTCTTATGAAATGAACTGAATTTTTAATGGTTTTGTTGTTTTTATCTGATTTTTGTAAAGTAAATTTTACAATTTGCCCTAAAATAATATTGAAATCATTTAAAAATAGTTATATCTGAACTTTTGCAGAAAATAAATTGTTTTGTTTTATGGTTGTAGAAGTAATTTTAATATATTTACAGCATGAGAAATTAAAACAATTACAAATTAAAACTAATGATTATTTATGAAACTATTCAATTTTATTAAAGGTGTTGCGCTTGTTGCGGCTTTGGGAATCTTCGTAAGTTGTGATAATGATGATGATAATGATGACGTAGTAAAAATACCTGTTTCAGAGGCTCCGGCTGTCGGCGACGGCAAGAGTGAGGCTACTGCATACGAAATCAGCAGTTTGGCTAATCTGTTATGGATGGCAGAGAATGTGAACAATGGCACGCTTGCAGATGATGATCCTCGTGATGCGGCTCCTTACTTCAAGCTTACAAGGAACATTACGCTTGGAAAGAACATGAAATGGCAGCCTATCGGAAGTACAAGCCGTCCGTTCACTGGCACATTTGATGGTGGTGGACACTATATTGACGGTGTGATGAACTTTGCTTCTCCGGAAGTTAATGATGAGGGTGTTTCTCCATTCACTTTGCTCGGATTCTTCGGCGCAGCCTATTTCTCTACAATCAAGAATTTGCATATTGACGCTGATTTCGTTGCCGATATGCCTGTTCTGCACAATTATGTGATGGCTGGTGGTGTGGCTGCCTATGTTAATGAGGGTAAGATTGAGAACTGCAGCAATGATGAAGATGTTTCTGTTGCTCATCTGAAAGCTCTGAAAGCTACTGTTGGAGGTGTTGTAGGCATCAGTCATGGAACGGCAGTTGTGAAATGCAAGAATGACGGTGATGTAAGAGGTTCGCTCAATTGCGAGGAAAGTTATGTGGGCGGCATATCCGGCAGTACAGTTATGTATTCTCCTTCTAATGAGGCAAGTCCGTTTACAGACTGTTTCAATGATGGCGATGTGGCAGGCGGAACAGGCGATGAATGTATATATTCATTTACTGGAGGTATTGTCGGCAATGCTTTTGATTCAGAGCTGAAGAATTGCAAGAGCGATGCAGACCTTGTAGGTGGCAAGTGTATTACAAAGGCTGAAGAGTATGCTTGCAACACAGGAGGGTTGGTTGGAAGAGCAAGTGGCATCATCCTTCACAAGAATTCCACATACGGCAGTATCCGTTGTGCTGATGCTAAGGATGCGGCTGGAACTTTGGTGGGAGTAATGGTGAATGACGGCATTGTGTATGATTGCAATTCTACTTCTGTCAGGGATATTCGTCTTGCTGACGGAACAAAGAATACTTCTCCGCAGTATGTAGGAATGGTGCTTGGAGGCGAAGTTGACGTGCCTTGCACTGAAAAGTAGCAAAGAATAATTTCGGATATTTGTTAGGCTGCTGAATTTGTAAATGGCAGTGTCAAAAAGCTGAGAAGGGCGGAGATTTCTTCCGTCCTTCTTTCATGTTATAACTTTTCAAACTTGTAGCCTAAACGTTTCAGTTCTATTGCTGCTCCTATGCGGTACATCACTTTTGCTGTTCTTGCGAAGACATAGAATGCCATCGGGCTTTGCGGTTCTATCTGCTCATGCCTGATTCGGGCAACGGCAGCTTCGCCGCATTTGCGCAGCATTCCTTCAAGCGCCTTTGCATCTGCACTGTCTAAGGGCATTCGGAGCAGGTCGCGTACAATGTGTTCGTCCATGTCGTCAAAATCCTGTTTGCCATAGAATGATTCGTAAGGTGCAAGTGAACAGGCAGTCCAGTTTGTGTCCCATCCGTTGGCGATAGCTGCTCCGAGATATGCAGCCCATGCCACTGATACGGTAGGGTAGTCTGCCACTTGTGGCACAGCGTCAGCTATGTACTTGGGTGCCAGCTTGTCCCAGTGTTCATCAATGTCGTCTGAAGCAAGAAGTGTGCCGTCGAGCATCTTGCATGAAGTGCACAGGCGAAGAAGTTCATCAGTGAGTGAACTTTCAAATCTGTTTAAATATTCTTTGTCCATATAATGCAAAGATACGACTATTCTCATAAAACATTGGTTTTTCTGCTGTTAAATATTCTTCATGTATGAACCATTTTTATTAAGCCGTGTTATATGAGTATAAAAATCAAAAGTGATTTTATATCTTAAATTATTTGATTATTAACACATTAAACGTATGAATTATGAGTTTTGTTTGGTTTATCATCATTGGCATCGTTGCTGGTTTCATAGCTGGCAGACTGATGGAAGGAGGCGGCTTCGGTCTATTCATGAACCTCGTAATAGGTGTGATTGGCGGCGTATTGGGCGGATGGTTGTTCAGCCTGCTTGGTATAGAGTTTGCAGGCATATTCGGAAACCTTATAACTTCGGTAGTGGGTGCTGTGCTGCTCCTATGGATAATGTCGAAAGTGAGGAATTAGAATTTGAACATCAAATGAAGCGGGATCCTTAACTATTTGTAAAATACAGAAACTTTAGCCTAAACCATGATTTTATGAAAAAGATTATATTGACATTATTTGCAATGCTTCTGGTATTGGGAGCAGATGCGCAATCGAAAAAGTATGAACGTTCTGGTGTTATAGAAATGGGCTATCAGACGGACTACAAACGTGTCGGAATTGGTTTGCAGGGACGATATGTGCTGGTTGACAAGTTCAGAATTGCGCCGGAAGTGGTATTCTATGTTCCTAACGACAAAGTTACAGGGCTTGACTTTAACTTGAATTTTCATTATGTGATGAATTTCCATATAGGCAAACACCTTGTGTCGGTGTATCCTCTGGCAGGGTTTGGTATGCAGAACAATTTCTACGGGAAAAGAAATATGCATAATGGAAATGAAACAGTGACAGTTGACAGCAAGGAAACTTCAGACCTCGCTCTGAATATAGGTTCCGGTATGTCCATACCGATAGGGAAGAAAAGTTTCATAAATATGGAAACCCGGTTCATGTTTGCTGATTCAAACAGCATTGTTATGTTTGTCGGTTATGGATATAAATTCTGACAGGTAGGCACGAGGAGACAGTTCCTTGAGAGAGTGCCGATTCATTTTCTTCTCCTTCTGCTATTGGCAGGAATTAACAGATGCCGGTAATAGAGTGGAGCCACGGAGATACAGATGTTTCAGAGGGATGAAAGGTGCGGAGAAATCTGCTGTCCTTAATCCGAAACGGAATAATTCTTGTATCTTCGTTTCTTTTTTCATGTTCAAGCGCAAGGCATGCTTATAACCATATAAAAGAAAACCGCAAGGAAATGCCCTTTTACGGGGCTGATTCCCTTACGGTTATTAGTTATTGTGCTATAGAGTAAAAAATACAGCTATTTAGAATTCTGCATTGTTTGGAGTGCGTGGGAACGGTATTACGTCGCGGATGTTCTGCATGCCAGTGACGAACAGTATCAGACGCTCGAATCCGAGTCCGAATCCGCCATGCGGACAAGTACCGAACTTACGGGTGTCAAGATACCACCACATATCCTTCATAGGTATGTTCATCTCCTCAATGCGTTCCATGAGTTTGTCGTAGCTTTCTTCACGAACAGAACCTCCGATGATTTCGCCAATCTGTGGGAACAGAACGTCTGTACCCTGAACAGTCTTGCCGTCTTCGTTCATCTTCATGTAGAACGCCTTTATTTCCTTCGGATAGTCTGTCATTATAACAGGCTTCTTGAAGTACTCTTCAACGAGGAAGCGCTCGTGCTCGCTTGCGAGGTCGCAGCCCCAATAAACAGGGAACTCGAATTTCTTGCCGTCAGCTATAGCTTTCTCAAGGATATTGATACCTTCAGTGTATGGCAAACGAACAAATTCTGTATTTGCAACAGCCTGCAGCCGTTCGATCAGTCCTTTGTCAATCATCTTGTTGAGGAACTCAAGGTCGTCCATACTGTTGTCAAGTGCCCATTTTACGCAATACTTGATGAATTCTTAC
>JAFTTD010000352.1 GCA_017466965.1 Bacteroidaceae bacterium | reverse complement strand
TTGGCATTATTTCAAAGTTCTCATAGATTTCACCTTTATCTTCATTTTTTATAGAATCAAGCTCTGATTCAGACAAACGACTCTTCAATGAATCTGAAACAGTTTCTGTTTGTTGTATCTTTTGTTCTGTTGCTGCAATCTTCTGCATCGGCACATTTCCTCCTCCATTATTTCTCATCACACTGCCTCGTGGAACAACATTCATAAGACCTCTGCCAGGTTTTCTGCCAAACATAACAGACACCTTTGACCTCACTCTTACCTTCTTGCCGCCCTGCTTGCCTGCTTTCCAGTAAGGCATAGACTTGACCAAACGGATGGCCTCGTTATTAAGAGCTGCAGACACGCCTTTCTCTACTTTCGGCATTCTTATAGAACCGTCTTTCTCTACAATGAAACTGACAACAACTTCTCCGCCAACACCGCTGAGTCGTTCCTCGTTAGGATAACGGAGGTTCTTACTAATCCACTTTTCCAAAGCCTCCTGTCCGCCAGGGAATGAAGGGGCTACTTCTGCACTGTCCAACACTGTGTTTCCGTCTGTCTGAATATACACCAACGAAGATGCAGAAGCCGAAAAGCCTGCAAACAAGAACATTATCACTAAAACGATGTTTGAGAATAATTTTTTCATAAAAGATGACTTAAGTATAAATTACGATAAAATGATTAGAAATTCATTGTCAGAGTGACGACTAATCACAGTGACAAAGACTCCCTTAACATCTGCAAAATTAAAAAATCATTTCACATCCTAAAAGGATTTTACTCATTTTTTCACAATCTTGACGTATCCTGTGCTTTTCCACTGTCAAATGGCTAAAATTCACTGCGCTGGAAACCAAACTCCACTGTGCTGGAAATCAAACTACAGCACACAGGAGATAAAACTCCAGCGCACTGATTCCGGAGCTTGTGCAAAAAGCCTTGAAACACAGGGATAAAACAAGAAAAAAACCTCGTTACAAACACATTGCAATTAGACAGCAAACAATGCGCCTCTTTAACAAAAGTCAACATTATTTTTTTATTTAAACAGAATTAATTACCTTTGTCAGGATAATGAGTAATAAGGAGTTAAGTTTTTAGGAGTTCAGGAGTTCAGAAGTTTGGGAGTTCAGACGGCACCATAGGATGGTATAGCAAACTCTAAAACTCAAAAACTTATAAACTTAAGAACTCAAAAACCTGAAATACTATACAAAACTATTATAAAACACTAAAATCAATGATGAGAAGAAATGTAAACTATGTGATGTGCGGAGCCATGTGTTTGCTCATGACATCACCTGTGAATGCTATGCCTTCAAACCTTTTTGCAGACTCGCCTTTGGCTGCAGCAGTGAGCGCGCCAGAAAGCGGCACTCGCAAGATTGTGAAAGTGGAAGCTATCAATGTGGAATCGCCTGTAGGAACAGTGCCAAGACTGCCGTTCCAGGTTTGGGTTACTTATTCTGACGGCACATCTGAGTTCCGCCAAACTAAATGGGACAATTCAGCATTGGCTACAGAAAAAGACCAGGCTAACGCCGAACTTTACCCTGTAGGCAAAACTTACAAGATTGGCGGTCACATCATCGGTGACAACACTACTGCCAACGGTTTCCCTATTGAAGCAAACGTTAAGGTTGTGGCAGGAACTTACAAAGTGCCTTCAAACAAGACTGTGGCAGAACCGCTTCCGCTTAATGACGTGACTGTTGACGGTGACAACCGCCTTACTTCAAACCGCAATCTCGACATCAAGGCTATTCTCAGCTGGGATGTTAGCCAGCAGCTCTACAACTACCGCGACACTTACGGCATGAGTACAGAAGGCTACAAGACTTCTGACGGCTGGGACTCTCCTACTACAAAACTTAAAGGACATGGTTCAGGACACTATATGTCTGCGCTTGCATTTGCATACGCCAGCGCAACAGACCCTGCAGACAAAGCTGCGCTCCTGAAGAACATCAAACGCATGGTTGACGAACTCCGCGCTTGTCAGGAGAAGACTTTCGTTTGGGACAAGAAGCTTGGCAGATATTGGGAAGCACGCGACTTCGCTCCTGAAGCTGAACTTCGCGAAATGAAGGGAACATGGGATGCCTTCAATGAGCACAAGAAAGACTGGGCAAAATACGGATATGGCTATCTGAATGCAATACCTGCTCACCATGCTGTTCTCATTGAAATGTACCGCGGATATAACAACGAACAGTGGGTATGGGCTCCTTATTACTCTATCCACAAGCAGCTTGCCGGACTCATTGACATATCAAACAACGTGGACGACAAGGAAATAGCAGCTAAGGCCTTACTTATTGCCAAAGATATGGGTCTGTGGATTTGGAACCGTCTGCACTACCGTACATTCGTACAGAAGGACGGAACTCAGGAAGAGCGCAGAGCTAAGCCAGGCAACCGCTATGAAATGTGGAACATGTATATCGCCGGTGAAGACGGCGGTACAGGAGAATCGCTCTCACGCCTGTCTGAAATGGTAACAGACAAGGAAGAAAAAGCTAAGCTCCTTGAAGCAGCAAGTTTCTTCGACAGCCCTGCATTCTTCGACCCTCTCGCTAAGAACGTGGACGACATCCGTACTCGCCATGCCAACCAGCACATTCCAAAAATCACAAGTGCATTGCGCAGCTACCGCGGCAACGCAAATCCTTACTACTACAACCTTGCCCTCAACTTCTGGGCAATGGTTCAGGGACGCTATGCTTACGCTCCGGGCGGTGTTGGAAACGGAGAAATGTTCCGCCAGCCATACACTCAGATTGTAAACATGCTTGAGAATCCTAACATCAACGAAACTTGCTGTGCTTACAACCTTGCAAAACTGACAAAGGACCTCAACTGCTTCGACCCTGACAACGCTGAATACATGGACTATTACGAGCGCATCCTCTACAACCAGATTGTAGGTTCTGTTCATCCGACACACTACATGACAACTTACCAGTATGCCATTGGTCTGAACGCTTCAAAGCCTTGGGGCAACAACACACCTCAGTCAACATGCTGTGGAGGTACAGGTTCTGAGAGCCACGTTAAATATCAGGAAGCAGCATACTTCGTGAATGACAACACAATGTGGGTAGGACTCTACATCCCATCAACTGCAAACTGGAAAGCAAAAGGTGTAACAATCAAGCAAGACTGCTTGTGGCCAGCTGAAAAATCAACTATCAAGATTGCAAACGGAAGCGCATCTTTCGCACTTAAGCTTCGTGTTCCATACTGGGCAACAAAGGGATTTGACATTAAGCTCAACGGCAAGTCAGTAGCTACAGAATACAAGCCATGCTCATACGTTGAAATACCTGCACGCCAGTGGCAGACAGGAGACGTTGTGGAAGTGACAATGCCATTTACAAAGCACATCAACTATGGTCATGACAAACTTGAAAGCGCATGGGTAGGAACACTAATGTACGGACCGCTCGCTATGATTTCAGAAGGTGTTGAGAACTGGGAACAGGCTCAAATCAACATTGACTCAAGCCTTGACCTCATCAAGCTCAACGGCGCAACAAGCGACACCGGATACAACGGCAACATATACAGCCTTGAAATTGGCGGACGCAAATTCATTCCTGACTACAGTGCAGACAAGCACCTCACTCACTACTTCCGCATCAACGAACTTGCAGACCCTCGCGCAGAACTACTTAAGCCTCTGACTGCAAAATTAGAAGAAGTGAAATACTACAGTTCAAAGAACTACAAGAAAGCTTCATACAAGGCATTCAAAGCCGCAGCTGACGAAGCAACGGATTTCAGCCTTAACGGTGAAGTAACAGGCGCATCTGTTAACGAACGCATTGCAAACATTGAAAATGCCATCAGCCAGCTTGTAGCTCGCAAAGTGAACAACAAGGAACTTGTAAAGGCAATAGAAGAAGCTAAGGCTCTTGACAAGAAGAACTACACTTGGGACAGCTATGAAAACATGACTAAGGCATGCGCAGCAGCAGAGGCAGTCTGCAAGAACAGCGATTCACAGCAGAAGCTTGACAATCAGCTCTACCAGCTTGACCAAAGCGTCAAGGCACTCGTTGACGTGAATTCTGTTGACAAGACAAAACTCAAGGAAGTTATTGCCATTGCCAAGGAACGCAAGGAAGCTCAGGACAAATGGAATGCACTTGAAGTGAAAGTTCCAGAGTTCTCACCTTGGGCAAATCACGGATTCACTCGCATGATGCGCATTTATGACCAGGCACAAAAGGTTCTCGACAACAAGGACAAGAACTACAACCAGGAAGAAGTGAACGCAACAGCATCTTCAATGAACTCTGTTGTAAACGGTATGCGCCCAGGCAACCTTGCAGAACCTGAAGACCTCGACGATCTACGTCGCCTCATCCGTGGCGCACGCCGCGCAACAGCTACAAACCAGCAAGCACTGAAGGAAGCTCTTCAATATGCAGACATGGTTGTAAGATATGTTTACGACGGTAGCGGTACTAAGGACATGATTATTAAGGCTGAAACAACTCTTAAAGAAGCTCTTAAATAAAACAAGAACGGTCTTATAATAAAAAAAGCGGTGCACTTCGATTGTGTGAAGTGCATCGCTTTTTATGTTCTGAGGAGCATTAAAGTTTTTGAGTTGCTTGAGCTTTTCAAGTTGTTCCTAATTCACAACTCATTATTAGCACTCTAATAATTCCGAAAAAACCTAAAATGAAAACTTAGAAACTGAAAGTCCATCGTATGTATTGACAGAAACAGCTATTGAGTCATACAGTTCTGCATATTCTTTTACGGGCATACTGATGTATAGTCTTTCGGTATAAGATTCAGCATCTTCCAACGGACGCTTGTGAAGCAAACGAGTATGAACAGTAGTACGCGCATCAAGAGAAGATTCAGACACACTGTCAACGACAAAAGCCAACGAATGTGTACCATTACCAGTAGTAAGGATACCTATATCCATATTTATATATCCTCCGCTATTCCACATACTTCGCAAAACAACAGGCTCCATTGACTCATCTTTAACTTCGCCAACAGGAATTGGGCGCTGAGAAAATACTTGTTTTAGTCCGTAAACATTAACCATACCGTCCTCAGCAATTGTATAGCGACACAAGCATCGCAGCACTGTATCTGGCTTTTCGGAAACAATCTCCTCTTGAGGAACGTAACATACACCTTTGTCCGTAACTATACCGGCAACTATTCCACATTCGTCTGTAACAGCCTCAACCAGTTCACTTATCAACGGAGGATAAACACTTTCATCATCATCGCACGAAACAAATGAAAAGGCAATAACAAAAAGTAAAAAAGAGAGTGCCGGAACCTTCTTGTTCCATGCACTCTGCCTTATCAGTGATTTATCTGATTTCATAAACAGAAACTTCTATTTCTCTGCACAAAGCTTGTTCAATGTCGGATTTGCATACATTGTGAGTATGCGCTCACGCAAAAACGCCTCATCCTTATTCTCTATTTTTATCATAGAGACTTTCTTGGCTAAATACGCCTCGAAATATGCTTTCTGTTCAGCTGTATATTTATCTGCAAATTCTGCATTTCCTTTCAGCATGTCAACAGCTATATAGTTGCATGGATACAACACATATCCAGCGTGAATCTGCTGGTCTATATGTTCAGCCACAAGTTTGAAAATCTCTGTTTTAGGAGTGTCAGGGTCGATAGTATCCAACCACTCATTAATGCATGGCGCGGCATGATAGTGTATATGTCCTTTGTGTCCGAATATACCAGTCTTCATGTTGTCGAGGTCATCCTGCTTGCTCTTTTTGAAACCTTCAATGTCCCTTTTGTTCTGGAACTCTTCAGCCTTCAGAAAATCACATGGGTCATATTCGTATGAAATAGAAAGCGGAACGATGTTCAAATCCTTCAATCTCTGAACAACTGTACCTTCGCCTCCCATTGCCATCATTTTGAGCACACTGTCCTGCGTGCGGTCATTAGAGTCTTTTGCACGTCCTTCACGCTGGGCTATCCAAATATTCTCTTTCTTTTCATTTATAGCAAAATGCATATAACGAGACATCTTGGCAGAAGCCTCAAGCATCTGACGCATTGTCAACGCACGCTGAACAATAAACGACTTGTTCACTCTTACCAAATCCTTAATCCACGGACGTATCAGAAGATTATCGCCTATTGCAATCTCCACAGTCTTCATGCCTTCAGCCAAAAGTCCATAGCACAAGAAAGCAGAATCAAGCACAATGTCACGATGGTTAGAAATGAAGGTATAGGATTTGTTTCTGTCTGTAATGGCAGAAAAATCTGTAGTCATGCCATCGCTTGCCTTATCAAGCAGCATCTGCAGCATAGGACGAATACATGTCACCTGAAACTCGTCAGAAGTTCCAGAGTTGCGTATCATCTGAGCCAATTTTTCAAAGGGGACTCCCTGATACACAACAGACAAAGCGTATTGGAACTCAGGATCTGCCAATAAGCGTTCATAAACTTCCGGAAGTTCTTCCGGCAAATACGGACGAATGTCGTCAAAATCATGAATGTTTGCCATAGTGCTAATATTTTAGGGTTTATTGTATTATGAAATTTTATCCTCTATCACAGCAGTCAGGACATCTGTCATTTTCAATCCTGCAGCCTCAGCCTGTTGAGGAATAAAGCTTGTTGCAGTCATTCCTGGAGTAGTATTGACCTCCAACAAATTAATCTTCTCTACACTTCTGCCTTCTGTTTCCTCTTTAGAGATAATATAGTCTATTCTGATTATTCCTGACGCACCAAGAATGTCGTATATAGCAGAAGTCAATGCCTGGACTCGTTTTGTTGTGCTTTCTGAAAGACGTGCAGGAGTTATTTCTTTTACCTTTCCATTATATTTGGCATCATAATCGAAAAATTCATCTTCACTGACAACTTCTGTTATAGGCAGCACCTGCCCTCTTCCGTCACGAGTTTTATAAACGCCGTTTGATATTTCCGTTCCTACGATTGCGGCCTCTATGATGACCTCAGGGCTTTCATTCATTGCCAACGCTATAGCAGGCTGTATGTCTTCCAACGTCTTGCATTTAGTGACTCCGAAACTTGAACCGCCCTCATTAGGCTTAATGAAACACGGCAGACCAACTTTTTCCACAACATCATCGCTGCTGATGCTTTGCCCTGCACGAAGAAGTATTGATTCCGCAATTCTCACCCCAAAGCCTTTGAGGTACTGATTAAGTGCGAATTTGTTGAACGTAAGCGATTCCACCAATATGCCACTGGTAGAATATGGTATGCGCAATAATTCAAAATACCCCTGAAGTATTCCGTTTTCTCCAGGCGTCCCATGAATAGTGATGTATGCAAAATCAGGGCGGACAGTATGCCCTCATTCCTGAAATGTGAAATCATGACGATTGACTGGTTCCTTCTTGTCATCAGAAAGCAACACATTCCACTCCTGTCCTACTATCTCTATTATATAAGGTATAAACTTTTCACGATCAATCCAGCCATATATAGAGTTTGCGCTGCGCATTGAAACTCCGTATTCTGAAGAATCCCCACCTGCAATGATGGCTATTATTTTTTTCATTTTCAATATATGTTTTTTATCATGTTATGACAACCTTGCCTTGCGGCAAAACAATCAAAGACTCATTCCAATTCTCTGTTTGCAATATAGCCTCTCCACTTCTCAAGAAGCATAGTCATGTCTTCTGGAAGTTCAGAGGAAAAATTCATTTCTTCTCCTGTACGAGGATGGACAAACCCTAAT
>JAFTTD010000351.1 GCA_017466965.1 Bacteroidaceae bacterium | reverse complement strand
TAGAAGCTCTTCCGAGGGTTTAAATGCTTCAATGTTTGTAGGGACAGCATCTTTGTTGTACGGACAAACTGATTGGCATCTGTCACACCCGTAAATGTAATTGTTTCGTGATATTCTCATGGGTATATTTATAATCGAAACATCCTTGCTCTCTATTGTCAGGTATGAAAGGCAGCACCTTGCGTCAATAGTGTTGTCTTTTCTTAATGCTCCTGTTGGACAAGCGTTTATGCATTTAGTGCAAGTGCCGCATTGCGACTGCATGGGAGTATCGTATTGTAGTGTTTTGTTGACAAGGATTTCTCCTAAGAAGAAGAAACTGCCGCAGTCAGGAATGATAAGATTGCTATTTTTTCCAATCCATCCCAGTCCGCCTTTCCATGCCCAGTACCGGTCTAGTATGGGGACTGTGTCACAGCAGATTTTAATGTCTGTATCGCAATGTTGCTCTGAGTCAGAAGTGCTGAAGTCTATATTTTTGATAAACTCAGCAAACCTGCTGAGCATTTGTTTCATCACATCGTGATAATCCTTTCCGTATGAATAGAAAGCGAATTGCGGTTGGCTGGCTGGAATCTTCTTTTCGGGATAGTAGTTAAGTGCGACACTTATAACACTTTTGCATCCAGGGTGTAAAAGGCATGGATTCAATCTTTTTTCCATGTTTGCCTCCATATATTTCATTGATGCATGTCGTCCCTCTTTTATCCATTTTTGTATTGAAGAAGAGTTGATGTCGTCAATAGTTTCCGCTTTGGATATGCCACAAGCGGAGAAGCCCATGCTTATAGCCTCTTCTTTGATTATTTTAGAAATATCAGCCAGTTTTATCGATTTCATTGTTCAGGCTTTTCTGTATAATCTGGATAATTGAAATACTCTGAATATATATGTTTCAACTTTATTCCTATTTAAGATGACGGCTTCGCTGTTGGTTTTCATCAAAGATTTTAAATTCGTAACCTTGTTGCTTCAGCCATTCAATGGAGCGTGGCAATGCAGTACGAAGTTTGTCAATACTTTTCAGCGAGTCATGGAATGTTATGATAGAGCCATTTCTTGTATAGCGTTTTACGTTTTCAAATACATCGTCGGCATTCAGATGGCATGAATAGTCACGAGTGACAAGGTCCCACATGATAACAGTGTAGTGACGCCTTAGCCTGATGTACTGTTCTGTTTTCATCCACCCATGTGGTGGTCTGAAAAGGTTTGTATGTATAAGTTTTGCAGCCTTGTTTGCATTCCACAGATAGTCTCTGCTTGACCATCTGAACCCGCCAATGTGGTTGAAGGTATGATTCCCAAGTCTGTGTCCCTTAGATTTTATAAGTTCCAACAATTCAGGATATTTCCTGACATTGTCACCAACCATGAAAAAAGTAGCCTTTACGTCATATTTCTCCAATGTTTCTACAATCCAGGGTGTAGCTTCAGGGATAGGGCCATCATCGAATGTAAGATATACAGCCTTCTCATTCGGGTCCATTCGCCAGATAGCACTTGGATAGAGCCATCGGAGCCATTTGCTCGGTTGTTCTATAAACATAGTATATTGTTAATAGAAGATTCCTTTATATTGTCAAATTAAGTTTAGTTAGCTCTACTTGAAGAAGATAAAATAGGTGTTAAAATGAATGCCTGGCATATAATGAAGTGAGTCATCAATGCAGGCATTCATTTTTGTTCATATTAGAAACGTATTCCGTTTTCAGCACATCTTCTTGAGAAAGATTCATAGATGCCGCTGACGGCGATTTCAAAATCTTTTGCTTTGTTTTCAAATGCCGAAGATTTCTCGCCTATAGCCTTGTTCTTGCTGGCATTCTGAAGAATGTTATGCACGTTCAGCATAATTCTGATGTCCTGCAGACATTCTCTTGCAGAAGAAACAAATCTTGGATTGTTGAGCGACAGATAATACTCAGAGTATTCACGAGATTTGTTTGCTACCTGGTCAAGAATATTGATTGCTCTGTCATATTCACCACAAGCTATAAACGCAGTTGCAATTTCTATAGATCCGGTTCCGCCGTCATGTGGAATGTTGTATGACGGAAGTTCAGTCTCGCATTTTTCAGCTGCAAGTTTTGCCTTGTCAAGTTTTCCTTCTTCAACTAATTTGCTGATGAGAACAGAGAACCATCGGCGGTGAGTGTAGCACATTCGCATTGTTGTTTCGTCAATGTAAACTCCCTCCTGTTTCATGTTGCCATAACTGTATTTGTTCATCATGTTCTCATACATCTTGTCTGTGTCAACTGCTTCTATGAGGCGTGGATCACTGTTTTGACTGAATGTGAATGGAGTTATACGGTACGCAATACCTTCCTGAAGGAAATGGCGGTATAATGAGCCATAGTGCTGTGAGCCAACGGTTGTTGACATATACATAGGGCGAGAGAAGTTGATCTGAGCCATCATCTCAAGCATCATAACAAAGCTCTTATACAGTTCATTCTGTCCTTTGAGGCTTATTACCATTCTGTCAGGTATGGAATCATAAGGAATAAACATTCCTGAGCGGCGCACTGCGTCCTTGTCAACATTGATATATACCGTATCTGTAGGGAAACAAGTTGGCAAACTGTTCACTAAATCGGCATATTCTGAAGGAATGCCCTGCTTGAGAACGAATTTGTCTATCACGTTCTTTAGTTCGAATGGTTCGTCGCCCCAGATTTTCTTAGCAGTATCAGGTTCTTTTTCATACATCAGGTTGACAAAGTCCTTCATGGAAATTTCTGTTCCGCTGAAGTCAATCTTTGGGTTCACGTCAATGGCCTCGTTCTTGCCCGATGTGTATTGGAATCTCTTCCAGTGTATAGGCAGTGGAGAAGATTCAGGCTTTTCTGGAGTGCCGAATGCAGGACGTTTCATCTGGTCTATATACCAGTCTGTCTGCAGATATGAAAGGTTGCACACACGTACATCTCTGCGTTTTTCTTCTACATCTTCGTTGTACCACAGAGGGAATGTGTCATTATCACCATTTGTGAAGATTACACCATCTTGTGGCACAGTTTCAAGATAGTTAAGTCCAAAGTCGCGGCATACGAATCTGTCACTTCTGTCATGGTCATCCCAAGTTTGGCTTACCATCTGTGCAGGAACAGCAATGGCTGGAACCAATGCAACAACGGAAGAGAGCAAAGCGGCAGTACGCTTGTTCATGTTTTTGCCGAAGATGCGTTCCAATCCTTCATAGATGGCAGCGATACCAAGTCCGCACCATATAGCGAAAGCATAGAATGAACCGGCGTAAGCATAGTCACGTTCACGAGGCTGCAGAGGCACTTGGTTCAGATATATTACTATGGCTATACCAGTCATGAAGAACAGGAAGAATACCACCCAGAACTGCTGTATGCCTTTTTTGTCGCGGAATGCCTGCCAGAAGAAGCCGAGCAGACCGAGTATCAATGGCAGACAGTAGAACACGTTGTGTCCCTTGTTCTCCTTTAAGTCGGTAGGCAGGTTATCCTGGTTGCCAAGACGAATGTTGTCGAGGAAGTCAAATCCTGTAATCCAATTTCCATGCTCCAGTTCGCCATGACTCTGAATGTCATTCTGACGACCTGCGAAGTTCCACATGAAGTAGCGCCAGTACATGAAGTTCATCTGGTACGAGAAGAAGAATCTCATGTTGTCCCACTGAGTAGGTATAGTTACAGTTTGAGGACTGCCTCCTGGAATCTCGTATGCCACAGTCTTTGACGGACCGTTGCCGAGCCACTGCTGATATGCAGCCACATGGCGGTCTTCATCGCTATAAATGCGAGGGAACAGCATCGTTTGGTTAGATGGATACACAAGTTCCAGCTTTTCACGAATCTTTATGTATTCATCATTCTCGTTTTCATCCACCTTGTCCTTACGCTGATATTTAGCTGCGCCATGTTTTATTTCATAGCCGATGCCGCCTGATTTGCGTACAAGCTTAGGCTGTGATGCGTATGTCTGTCCAATGAAGAGAGGGCGGTCGCCATATTGCTCACGACCAAGGTATTCACTCAGGGCAAACACATCCTCTGGCGAGTTCTGGTCCATCGGAGGGTTTGCTGCCGAACGAATTACAATCACTGCATATGAAGAATAACCTACGGTCATGAGAGTCATGCAGAGGAGTGATGTGTTCAGGATACGAGGCGTTACTCTCTTGTTTGTGAACAACAGGAATGCCAGTAAACCTAACACAATTATACCAATGATAACGCATCCAACACCATGTCCGTAGAAAGGAATACCCAACAAAGCAGTTGCCAATAAGAACGAAGCGTTCATCTTGGTCTTGCTGACTGCCTTTGTTGATTCATATAAAGCCCAAACAAGAGAGCCTACTAGTAATACGAGATATATGTAAAGTCCTGTATTGTAAGGCATCTTGAATGAATTTACGAACAACAGTTCAAACCATCCTGCTATTTTCACGATTCCTGGAACAATACCATAGAGAACAGCAGCTATGATAACAGCCGAAATACCCAGTACGAACAACGAGCCGCGAGCAGTTGGGTTCTTGCTTTTCTTGTAATAGAATACAAGTACGATAGCCGATATACAAAGCAGGTTCAGTAGGTGAACACCTATAGAGAGACCTATTAGATAGGCTATAAGTATGAGCCAACGATCGCTTCCTGGTTTGTTCGCGTTGTTTTCCCATTTCAGGATAAGCCAAAAAACGAGGGCTGTCATAAATGAAGAAAAGGCATAAACCTCACCTTCAACAGCCGAGAACCAGAATGTGTCACTCCATGTGTATATCAGCGAACCGGCTATACCACAACCCATTATGGTAATGAGCTTGGCCATAGATACTTCTTCACAATCCTTGCACAGAAGTTTCTTAGCCAGATGGGTGATGCTCCAGAAAAGGAACAAGATGCATCCTGCAGACAACAAAGCCGACATGATGTTAACCATGAGAGCTATTTCTGAAGGGTCAGAGGCGAACTGAGAGAAGAAGTTGCCGAAAAGCATGAAGAAAGGTGCGCCAGGCGGATGTCCTATCTCTAACTTCGAAGCTGTAGAGATGAATTCCGGACAATCCCAAAAACTTGCCGTAGGCTCAATAGTTGAGCAATAAGTGAAAGCGGCAATAGCAAAAATGAACCAACCCATCAGGTTGTTCACTGTTTTGAACATTTTCATCCGATTGTTGTATTATTTTGTTGTTTTAATTTTTTCTGTTACAGCCTGAATTTCCCATGCGAACATCAGTTGTTCTCTCTCAAAAGAAATATTATTTGGCAATCAAAGCGCAAAGATACAAAAGTTTTGCCTCTATTGTTGACAAAACGTCACATTTTGAGGATAAAAGATGTTAAACACTATTTATAAAAGCATAAAACGGCTGAAAAACAAGCCGTTTAACGGAAAAACGAGACAATATTTATCATTTAGTAGATTTATGTTTCAAATGAGGTGTGCTTTTATTCAGCGAGCATTTCCAACAAGTCCTTCATGCCTTCGCTTGCTCCTTTCTTGATGACTGTCACATCTAATCCATGGGGGTAAGCCATGGTCTTAGGGTCAATCAGGAAGATTCTTGCGCCAGGTTTAACATAGTTTATCAGTCCTGCAGCAGGATATACATTGAGCGAAGTGCCAATAATGACAAATATGTCTGCTTTTGAAGCTGCTATAGCAGCCTGTTCCATCATCGGAACACTCTCGCCAAACCATACAATGAAAGGGCGAAGCTGAGAACCGTCAGCCGCCTTGTCGCCAATGTTTATGTTCAGATTGTCTTTGGTCAGTTTGCAGATGCACCGGCTGTCAT